>ONXY01000190.1 GCA_900321945.1 uncultured Eubacteriales bacterium
AACCGTCTGATTTTTCCGTCCATGTGCAATTATTACTGCGACGGGGAGGGGTTTGTGACGGAGCAGCTCAAAGCTTATGTCCGCGCCCGCGCGGAAGGCGGGACCGCGGCGGTCATCATGCCAGGCAGCCCCCACGGCAGACCGGGTCCGGCCCGGCCCGCGCTCTCCGGCCCCCGTTATTACGACGGCTGGCGGGCTCTGCGGGATATCTGCCGGAAAAATAAATGCCATCTGTTCGTGCAGATTCATCCGGTGAACATGCAGGCCGGGCGGGATCCGTCCGTGCTGCTGCCGGACAATATGCCGAAGGAAATGATCCGGGAGATTATCTCAAGCTACGCCGAATGCGCCCGGGCGGCGCGGGAGATCGGGCTGAGCGGCGTGGAGATTCACGGCGCCCACGCGCACGAGGTCGCGCAGTTCATGTCGCCGTACTACAATCACCGGACGGACGAATACGGCGGCTCTGTCCGGAACCGCTGCCGGCTGGCCGTGGAGCTGATCCGCGCCGTCAAGGAGACTGCCGGCGAAGATTTCACGCTGATCTTCCGTCTCAGCTCGGACGAATGCGTCCCCGGCGGCCGGGGGATTGAGGAAACGCTTGAAATTGTTCCGCTCCTTGAGGAAGCCGGAGCGGACGCGCTTCACGTTTCCATCGGAATGCCTCTCTCGGAATACTGTATCTCAGCGCCGATGGATGTGGAGGACGGATTCAATCTGGAGCACATCGCGCGCGTAAAGAAGGCTGTCGGCATCCCCGTGATTGCCGTGAACCGGATCAATACGCCGGAGCTTGCCGAAAAGGTAATCGCTGAAGGAACGGCCGATTTCGTGTCCGTCGGCAGAGGCATGCTGGCCGATCCGGAGTTCGCGAACAAGGCGCGCAGCGGCGGCGAACCCATCCGGCTCTGTCTCGGCTGCAACCAGGGGTGCCGCAAGTCCGTTACCAAAAAGGCGATTTACTGTGTGCAGAACCCCTTCACCGGCCGGGAAGCCTCGCTGAGCCTGACCCCGGATGAAAAGCTTTCCGGAATGCGCGCGCTGGTCGTCGGAGCGGGGCCCGCCGGCCTGGAGGCGGCGATGGATCTCGCTTTGCGCGGCGTCCATACGACCGTCTGGGAGAAGGAGGCCCGGGCCGGCGGACTGATAAACCTGGCGTGTATTCCTCCCAAAAAGGCCGCGATGAGACGTCTGATCGATTTCAGGCTGGCGGAGCTTCACCGTCTGGGCGTGCCGGTTTTCTATTGTAAAGAAGCGACTGCGGAGAGGCTGGAGGGCCGCGATCCAGATCTGATCGTTGTAGCCGCGGGCAGTACGCCGGTTGTTCCCCCGATTGAGGGACTTGACGGCGCGAACGTCTTTACGGCCGATGAAGCGCTTCGGCTCATGCAGGCCGGCGCCTGGCGGGACGGAACGCGGTGCGCCGTTCTGGGCGGCGGCATGACCGGCCTGGAGGTCGCCGATACGCTGTGCGCGAGCGGTTGCGTACCCGAAGTATTCGAGCTCTCCGGTCAGGCCGGCGCGGGCCTTGCAAAGGAAAGACGGTTTTTCCTTTTTGACAGGCTGGAACGGGGCCGCTGCGAATTTCATCTGAACAGCCGCGTTGTTCGCGTCTGCGGCGGCTTCATTGACTGCGAAACAGACGTCGGGACGGAGACGTTCGGGCCTTTTGACTCCGTAATCGTCGCGCTTGGGAGGAAAAGCAGGGCGGAACTCGCGGATGAACTGCGCGCCGTCTGTCCCGACGCGGAGATTGTCGTTCTGGGCGACGCGCTGAAGCCCGCGACCGCGCTGGAAGCGACCGCGTCAGCCGCTCTCTTCGCTGCCGGATGGCGCGGAAAAGAGGACGGCGTGGCCGCCACATGACAGCGTCCCAGACGCATGCTCCGCCGTACAAAACCGCCGGGAAGGTTTTCTTCCCGGCGGCTTTGTCCATGAGACGGCGTGCAGGTCCCGTGGTCTTTTCGGTTTTCTTCCGGATATCTCAGTCCGTGCCGGCGTCCCCGGAGGCTTCCGGCTCTTCTTCCGGTTCCTCTGCAGCCGGGGCTGCGGACTCCTGTTTCGGATTCTCCTTCGGTTCGGATGGCTGCGCGGGCTCCGTGTTCGGTTCGTCCTTCTGCCCGGAAGGCTGCGCGGGCTCCGTGTTCGGTTCGTCCTTCTGCTCCGACGGCTGCGCGGGCTCCGTGTTCGGTTCGTCCTTCTGCCCCGACGGCTGTTCGGATTCGTTTTGATCCCTGTTCTCAGCCCCGCTCCCGGAATCCGCGTTCTCTTCCGCTTCCGGTTCCGCCGCCGATTCGGACACGGGTTCATTCCCGGTCCCGGACTTTTCCTGCTCCTTTTTCTGAATCTCCGGGAAGCGGAAAGCGGCTTCGGCGAGCACAGTTCCGTCAGCGCCGGCCAGAACGACCCGGTATTCCCCGGCGTTCGCCCCGGAAGCTTCAAGGCTTAGCGTCTCGCCAGTTCCGATGTCTTCCCATTCCTTCCCGTTCAGCCTCTGCCAGAGAATGACCGAGGAAGGCGGCCCGTCCGTAACGACAGCCCTGAACGCGACCGGCGCCGGATCGGCATCCGAACCCTTCACGGCCAGCGTGGAAGCAGTCC
>ONXY01000282.1 GCA_900321945.1 uncultured Eubacteriales bacterium
CCGCGGGGACCTCCGCCGGAAGCGGCGGGACGGACGGTCTCCGGGGAGCGGCTGCCTGTTTTCTTTTCGCTCATTCCCCTTCGCCTCCCCTCGTCTGGGAATCATGCACCTCGCGGTAGATCGCGCAGCGGGCCAGCAGCTCGTCGTGCGTGCCCTGATCGACGATTCTTCCGTCGTCCAGCACCACAATCAGATCCGCGTCCTTTACGGAGGAAACACGCTGTGCGATGATGATCTTGGTGGTTTCCGGAATAAAGCTCCGGAAACCGGCCCGGATCATGGCGTCCGTCTTCGTATCCACAGCGCTGGTACTGTCGTCCAGAATCAGAATTTTCGGTTTTTTCAGCAGCGCCCGCGCAATGCACAGCCGCTGCTTCTGCCCGCCGGAAACATTCGTTCCTCCCTGTTCGATCCAGGTGTCGTATCCCTCCGGCATCTCGCGGATAAAGGGATCCGCCTGGGCCAGTCTGCAGGCTTCCTCTATCTCGGCGTCGGTCGCTTCCTCGTTTCCCCAGCGCAGGTTGTCCCGGATCGTTCCGCTGAAGAGCTCATTCTTCTGCAGCACCATGGCGACGCCGTCCCGGAGGGTCTGCAGGTCGTATTCCCGCACGTCCTTCCCGCCTACAAGAACCGAGCCGGAGGTCGCGTCGTAAAGCCTGGGGATCATCTGCACCAGCGTTGATTTGCCCGATCCCGTCCCGCCGAGTACGCCGACCACGGCGCCGGACGGAATATGCAGATCAATATCGCTCAGCGTATCCCGTTCGCTCCGGCTGGCGTAGCTGAAGCTGACATGATTGAAATCCACGGAGCCGTCCCCGACCTCCGCCGCCGCGTCTCCGGGACCCGTGATATCGCTCTGCTCGTCCAGAACCTCGACGATCCGCTGCGCGGACGCCCGGCTCATGGTAATCATCAGAAATACAAAGGAAACCATCATCAGGCTGGAGAGGATCTGAATCACATAGGTGATCAGGCTCATCAGCTGCCCTGTGGTCATTCCCACGTCCGGATTGTTTCCGGAGGCGATAATGGCCCGGGCTCCCAGCCATGAGATCAGCAGCGTGCAGGTGTAGATGCAGGTCATCATCAGGGGGCTCATGAAGGCCAGCTGTTTCTCCGCTTTGGTGAAGTCCCTGTAGATGGAGGACGAGATGGTATTGAACTTCTCCACCTCGTAATCCTCCCGTACGAAGTTTTTCACAACGCGGATGCCGTGAAGATTCTCCTGAACCACATTGTTCAGTCTGTCGTAGGTTTTGAAGACCCTGCGGAAAATGGGGTGCGTCCGGCTCATGATAAAATAGATGCCGAAGCCGAGTACGGGCAGGGTGAAGAGAAAGACCATGCTGATGCGCGCGTTGATCGTCATGGCCATGATCATGGAGAAGATCAGCGTCATCGGGGCGCGCACCGCCATGCGCAGAATCATCTGAAAGGCGTTCTGCACGTTTGTGACGTCCGTGGTCAGCCGTGTGATGATGGAGGACGTGCTGAAATGGTCAATGTTTGAAAAGGAATAGTCCTGAATATGGTAGTACATGTCATGGCGAAGATTCCGGGCGAAGCCGGCTGACGAGACGGCCGCCATTCTCCCGCTCATTACGCCGGAGAAAAGGGAGATGAACGCCGTCGCCACGAGAATCAGCCCGTAAAGCCAGATCTGCCCCATATCCCCCCGCTCGATTCCCCGGTCGATCAGGTAGCTCATCACCAGAGGAATCAGGGTTTCCATGGAGACCTCGCCGATCATGAACAGCGGCGTTGCGACGGCCTGTCTTTTGTACTGCCGGATGCTGGCAGCCAGTTTTTTAATCATCCGTGTCCGAATCCTTTCCTTGCGGTCCGTATGCAGTGAATTGACAGATAATACTAACATAGATGGAGAATGAAAATCAATGTGATAGCCCCAAAAAGATGATTGACCGGCCGCGCGGCGCCGCCGCTCCAGCCCGGGCCGCGGAAATCTGTACCTTCCCGGAAAGATGTAGTATAATACCGGAGATCGAACCGGTTCTTAATCCGGAAGGAGGACTGAAATATGAAAGTCGGAATGCTCAGAAAATGCTTCAGCGCGGTGCTTTCTCTCGGAATGATCCTTTTATCCGAGGCGGGGGCGGAAGATCCGGCGGCAGTGCTGGCCGGCGGAATGACGCTGCGTGAAAAGGTCGGTCAGCTGTTCATGATCCGCCCGGACGCTCTGGAAGGGCGTTTCGGCCCGGCGGAACTGGAGGACAACAGCATCACGGGAACCACGGAAGTGACCGATGAGATGCGGGAGGTATACGGACGGTATCCCTGCGGGGGATTCGCGCTGTTCCGGAAAAACATTCTTTCCCCTTCTCAGCTCCGGACTTTTACCGCGCAGCTGCACGCGATGGGTTCTCCCGCCCCCGTTCTCGGAATCGACGAGGAAGGAGGACGGATTGCCCGGATTGCGAACCATCCCGCGTCTTTCGGCGTCGTGAAATATCCTCCGATGGGCGAAATCGCCTCCGCCGGAGACCCGGGTATGGCTTACGCGGCCGGAAGGGACATCGGCGCCTACCTGGCGGACTTCGGTCTGGATATCGATTTTGCTCCGGTCGCGGACGTCAACACAAATCCGGACAATCCCGTAATCGGGGACAGAGCTTTCGGAAGCGATCCGGAGACGGCCGCCGAAATGGTCCGTCAGGTGATCCGCGGTCTGCACGTCAGCGGCGTCGCCTCCTGCGTCAAGCATTTCCCCGGGCACGGCGATACCTCTTCCGATACGCATACGGGATACGCGGAAACCGGCAAGACATGGGACGAGCTGGTTCACTGCGAAATGATTCCTTTCCGTGCCGGCATTGAAGAAGGAACCGAGCTCCTGATGACGGCGCACATCGCCGCGCCGCGGATCACCGGATCCGGGGAACCCGCCACCATGTCCCGGCTGCTTCTCACGGAGAAACTGAGGAACGAAATAGGCTATGACGGGCTGATCATCACCGACGCGCTGTCCATGGGCGCGGTCCGGGATCAGTACGCGCCTGCGGAAGCCTGTATCGCCTGCCTTCTGGCGGGAGCGGATATTCTGCTGATGCCGTACGATTACTTCGAGGCTTTTGACGGAGTCGTCCGGGCGGTGGAAGACGGAAGGATCCCGATGGAGCGCATTGATGAAAGCGTATACCGGATTCTGCGTTTCAAGCTGAGCCGGCCAGCCGCGGAATGAGACGCGCGGAACAGGAGGAACGGAATCATGACCGATAAGGAACGGCTGCAGAGCGAACTGGAGGATATTCTGATCCGCTACCGGAACGCCGGGTATTTTCCGTCCGCCTGCGTCCGGGTCTTTAACCGCCGGGAAACGATGGCTTCGGCCTGTATCGGGGACGCCGCTGAGGACAGCGTCTTCGACGTTGCCAGTCTGACCAAGATCGCCACCTCCACGCAGATTCTTTTCGCCGTACGCCGCGGAGAGCTGGCGCTGCGCGGAAAAATAGCGGAGTATTTTCCGGAAATCCTTCAGGATCCCGTGCTGCGGGAGCGTATGGAAGAGATTGATCTGTACGCGCTGCTGACGCACACGTCCGGCCTGCCCGCCTGGTATCCTTTTTACGCCTTCCGCGGCTGGGATTTCATCAGGGTTCTGAAAAAAGCGCTTCAGGATACGGAGCGTACGGAAGGCGTCGTCTATTCGGATCTGAATTTCATGATTCTGGGCGTGCTGCTTGAGAGAGTCCGGGGAAAAAGCCTCGACCGCTGTCTCCGGGAGGATCTTGCCGAGCCCTTCGGCCTGGGAAAAATGTCCTATCTCCCCGACCCTTCCTGGCCGCTGATCCCTTCCTCCTTCGGAAACCCCATTGAGGAAAGCATGTGCCGGGACCGGGGAATTGTCTTTGACGGCTTCCGTCCGGCGGACAGACCGGTACGGGGAGAGGTCAACGACGGCAACAGCTGGTATTTTTTCGGCGGAGTCGCCGGACACGCCGGAATTTTCGCGGAAGCCGAAGCTTATGAAAAGCTGTGCAGGATCTACATGAACGCTTCCGATCCTCTGCTGACCGAAGCGCAGAGGGAACAGCCGGAAGCTCCCGGCCGCGGAATCGGTCTTCAGACCGGAATCAGCTATCCGCACGGATGCGGACATACCGGTTTCACCGGAACGGGGATCTATTTTTCCCGGGAGGCGGATGTCGGAGTCGTTTCCTTCACAAACCGTCTGTTTTATCCCCGGCCGAATGAAAACCAGACATGGGAGTTCCGCCGCGTCCTCCATGAGGCCGCGTACGCGCTGTGCCGCGCCGGCTGAATCCGGTTTTTGCAAATTGTGCGTTTCTTTACCCGGTGAAAGCGTCCTCGTTGACTGAGACAGGTCTGTATGGTATAATTCACTCAAATAAAAATGATGCTCCGGCATCAAAAAATGAAAGGATGGTATTCTTCCATGAAGCGTTTTCTCGCGATTCTTCTCGCCTGCGCTCTGCTGACCGGCTGCGTGAGTCTGGGCGCCGCGGAAGAGAAAAAAACCCTGACAGTCTGGATCCCGCAGTATCAGTTCGGCGACGGCATTTCCGACCAGGATTTCTGGGACGGCGTGTTCGATCCCTTTGAGGCGGAGAACAACTGCGAGGTAAAGGTGGAAATCCTGTCCTGGAGCGATTACAATACCACGATCTACACCGGTCTGCTGAACAACGACGGACCGGACGTCGTGTATGTGACCGACAACTATGATCTGATTAAGGCGAATCTTCTTCTGGGCCTCGACAGTTTCCTGACCGACGAACAGAAGGACAACTACCTGCTCTGGTCCACCGGCCCGGTCAACGCCGAAGGCGAGCACGTCATCGTTCCGATGGACGACGGCGTCGCGATGGGTTTCGTAAACAAGGATATTCTTGCCGAAGCGGGCATCGACGCGTTCCCGGAAGACTGGGACGCTTTCATTGAAGCCTGCAAAACCATCCGGGAGAAGACCGGAAAGCAGGGTTTCCTCCAGAACTGGGGCGCCACCACCGGAACCAGCGCGCTGATGCTTGCCTTCTGGCCCTATTACTTCCAGGCCGGCGGCGTCATGCTGAATGAAAACGGTGAAATCGCCATCAATAACGAAGCGGGTCTGAAAACGCTGGAGTTCCTGAAAAAGTTTGCGGATGAGGGAATCTTTGACGAGACGATCGTCTCCGAAGGCGAATCCATCGACAAGTTTGCCGCCGGCGAACTGGCCTTTGTGGTGGCGGATCTGAACAAGGGAAACTCCTTCACCAAGAACGGCGTGAACTGGGAGTACTTCTTCTCCCTGAAGGGACCTGCCGGTTACGGCGCCCGCACCGCGACGGACTCCTTCGCCGTAGCCTCCAAAGCCAGGGAGCGCGGAAACGAGGAGCTGGCCGTGAAGGCGCTGCTGCTGATCACATCCGGCGCGGTAATGGACCGCTTCCATTCCGAAGTATTCTATCTTCCTCCCTTTACGAAGGACGCCGCCTACAGCGAGAATGAAGCCTATACCAGCCTGACCTCCGCCCATGTCAGCGACATCTATGTGGTCAGCGAATTCGAGGGCAAAGCTTCCTTCGAGAAGGAGCTGCAGGCCAATATCCAGATGATGTTCATGGGCGATCTCACGCCTCAGGAAGTGCTGGACAACACCATGGCCTACTATACCGAGCAGATTAAACAGTAAATCATTTCTTTCCCCGGAGCTCCGGCAGCCCTGCTTCCGGAGCTCCGTTCTTCTTTCCGGAGGTGTGATGCCATGACCGCGGGCGCGGGCCTGAAGCGAAAGATCAGCGCGCGGACGCGCAGACAGATCGTTATCGGCGTGCTCTATATTCTTCCGAGCTTCGTCCTGATGATGATTTTCAACGTGATTCCGATTTTCCTCTCAGCGTTTTTTTCTTTTACCAAATACAATATGGCGTCTCCTCCGGAGTGGATCGGCTTTGACAACTACGCGCGGCTGTTCACGAACCGCGTTCTGACGGAGTCGCTGGGAAACACGGTCCGCTACGTGCTGATCACCGTACCGCTGCAGACGGTTCTTTCCCTGCTGATCGCGGCGTTTATCGCGGAGCGCATGAAAAACCGCTACGGTTCTCTGATGCGCAGCGTAATCTTCATTCCGGTTATCGTGTCCCTGATCGCTTCGGCTACCGTCTGGAATATCATGTATCAGCCCAAAGGAGGCCTGATCAACCAGCTGCTGGAATTCCTGAACTTCCGGCCCGTCAATTTTCTCGGAAAAAAATCTTCCGCTCTGCCCAGCGTCGCGGCTGTGGCCGTATGGAAAAGCACAGGCTATTATATGGTTATCTATTACGCCGGCATCATGAACGTCCCGCAGGACGTCCAGGAAGCCGCGGTCGTGGACGGTGCGACTCCCGTTCAGCGCTTCCGTTATATTACGCTGCCGATTCTCCGGCCGATCACCTATATGATCGTTACGCTGGGAATCATCGGTTCCTTCCAGGTGTTTGATCTGGTGTATAAGATGACGGGAGGCGGTCCGGGCCGTTCGACCTACACCGTGGCTTACGTCATCTATACCTTCGCGTTTCAGGATAAAAACTACGGATACGCCAGCGCCGTGGCCGTATGCCTTCTGATTGTTATACTGCTGATTCACCTGATTCAGACCGTGTTTTTCAAGGAGAAGGACGCATGAGCAAAAAACGCTTTTCCCTGCCGGCGGCCGCGGGCGTTCTTCTGATCACGCTTTTCGCCGTTCTTTGTCTGCTGCCGCTGATCTATATGATCGCCGTATCCTTTACGGATTCCGAAACGCTGTATATCCGGCTTCGCGATCTTCGTCCGGACCTGTATAATTACTGGTACGCGATCGTAAAAAGAGATTTCGGGACAGCGCTGAAAAACAGCGTCATCACGGTGGCCGGTTCCTGCCTTCTGGTGGACGTCGTTTCCGCCATGGCCGCCTACGGTTTTGAAAAAAAGCCTGTGCCGGGCAAAGAGGCGTTGTTCCAGGGCTATCTCGCCACGATGATGATTCCGGGTCAGGTCATCCTGATTCCGATGTTCGTCATGATCAACCGCGCCGGTCTGACCAACACCTATTCGGCGCTTATTCTGCCGATGGTCGGGGCGTTCGGCATCTTTCTGATGCGTCAGTTTATGGTCGCGGTTCCCAACGAACTGCTGGAAGCGTCGGAAATCGACGGCTGCGGGGAGATCAGAAGATTTCTGACGATTGTGCTTCCCCTGGTGCAGCCCGCGCTGATCACGCTTACCATCTTTACGTTCAACGCGGCCTGGAACAATTTCCTCTGGCCGCTGATCATCAATACCCGCTCGGAGATGCGGGTGCTGCCGGTGACGATGTCCACGCTGTCCAGCAATTCCACCACGAATTACGGCATGGTCATGGCCGGCGCGACGCTGACCTTTCTCTTCCCCTTTGTTCTCTATATTTTTCTGCAGAAGCAGTTCGTGGAGGGAATCGCCCTCGGCGGCGTGAAAGGATAATGATATGAAACGGCTGAAAGATCTGGAGAATAAGGATACGCTGCGGATTATCGGTCTGATGAGCGGCACGTCCGCGGACGGAATGGACGCGGCTCTGACGGAAATCAGCGGGTCCGGCCTGCATACGCGGGTCCGGACCCTTGCCTTTGTCTCTCTGCCTTATCAGGATGCCGAACGGGAGGAAATTCTCCGTCTGGCTTCCGGGACCGCGGGCGGAGCCCGAGATCTGACACTTTTCCATTTCTGGCTGGGGCAGTTCTCCCTGAAGGCCTGTCTTGCCGTATGCGAAGCGGCGGGCGTTCCGCCGGACAGTGTGGATCTTGTCGGCAGTCACGGACAGACGCTGTATCATCTGCCTCTCCCGGAGTTCTATCTCGGCTGTTCCGTAAGGGGAACGCTGCAGCCTGGGGAGCCGTCCGTCATCTGTGAGGGCCTCGGATGCCCGGTTGTCAGCGATTTCAGGGTCCGGGATCTGGCCGCCGGCGGTCAGGGGGCCCCGCTTGTCCCCTATGCCGAATACCTCCTGTACCGCCGGGAAAAGGAAACTGTGGGACTGCAGAACCTGGGCGGCATCGGAAACCTGACCGTCCTTCCGGCCGGAGGGTTCCCGGAGGATGTTTTCGCTTTTGACACCGGTCCCGGCAATATGGTGATCGACCAGCTCGCGGAACGGCTGACGGATGGAAAGCTTCGGTTTGACGAGGGCGGCGCGATGGCCGCGAAAGGCGCCTGCAGCGCGTCCCTGCTTGAATACCTGCTGCGTGATCCCTATCTGAAAAAAGCCCCGCCGAAAACGACGGGGCGCGAAGCGTATGGAGCGGATTACGTGGAACGGCTTCTGCGAAAGGCTGTCGATTACCGTCTTTGCCGGGACGATATTCTCGCGACGGCGACCCGTTTCACGGCGGAATGCGTCGCGGCCGCGCTGCGCGATTTCTGTCCCGTAAAGCCGGATCTGCTGATCGCGGGCGGAGGCGGATGCAGGAACCGGACGCTGATGAGAGATCTTCGCTCGCTGCTGGACATTCCGGTTCTTCTGAACGAGGATCTGGGCCTGGACAGCGACGCCAAGGAGGCGGTCGCCTTTGCCGTCCTCGCGAACGAATGCGTTCACGGGAACGCGAATAATCTCCCGTCCGTCACGGGCGCCTCTCACCCGGTCGTCATGGGGAAGATCAGCCTCTAGACGCGCTTATTCCCGGGATCCGCCGTTCTTCCGGAACGCGCCGCACCATTCCTTCAGCGTGCACTGCGCGCAGAGCGGACGCTGCGCTTTGCAGACGCGGCGTCCGTGCCAGATCAGCCAGTGATGCGCCCTTCCCCATTTTTCGCGCGGAATCAGCCGGGTCATCTGCCTTTCGGTCTCCTCGACCGTTTCCGCGCGGCACAGCCCCAGCCGGTTGCTGACGCGGAAGACATGCGTGTCCACGGCGAAGGCCGGGATCCCGAAGGCGTTGCTCAGCACCACGTTGGCCGTCTTTCTCCCGACCCCGGGCAGTTTTGTCAGCTCCTCCACCGTCCTCGGAACCTCGCCCCGGAATTCTTCCTCGATCATTCTGCAGGCCGCTATGATATTGCCTGCCTTGCTTCGGAACCCGCAGCTTTTTACCATGGGAAAAAGTTCGTCCGTTTCAGCCTGCGCCATGGCATGAACGTCCGGATACTTCGCGAACACGGCGGGCGTGACCTTGTTTACCTGCTGGTCCGTACACTGAGCGGACAGAATCGTCGCGACCAGCGTTTCGTACGGATTGGTAAAATGCAGCTCCGCCCTGGCTTCAGGCCATGTTTCCTCCAGAACTTCCAGGATTTTCCTTTTCCGCTCCTTTTCCGTCATGCTCATCTCTCCTTTCCCGTCTGTGCGGACCGATGAAAAAACCTTCTCTGCCGAAGCGCGGAGAAGGTTTTGAATTCTCAGATGCGGGGCTGAATATATCCCTTTCTCGTCAGAAGCTCCGCGGTCAGGATGCCGCCGCCGGCGGCTCCCCGGATCGTATTGTGGCTCAGGCACACGAAGCGCCAGTCGAAGATTTTGTCTTCTCTCAGCCTGCCGATGCTTACGCCGAACCCGTTCTGGAAATTCCTGTCAAGCCTGGTCTGGGGTCTGCTGGGATCCTCGAAATACTGCAGGAAGGGCTTCGGCGCGCTGGGCAGCTCCAGCCTCTGGGCTTCCGTTTCATAGTTCGCCCAGCGTTCGAGGATCTGTTCCTTCGTGACTTTTTCCGCAAAGCGGACGGAAACCGCGGCCATATGCCCGTCGCTCGCCGCCACGCGCAGGCACTGCGCGCTGATCACCGGAGCCGCGGCGTTAACGATCACGGGACCCTCTCCCTCGTCTTCCACGCGGCCCCAGAGCTTCAGGGGTTCCTGCTCGCTCTTCTCGTCCTCGCCTCCGATATAAGGAATCACGTTGTCCACCATCTCAGGCCAGGTTTTGAACGTCTTTCCGGCGCCGCTGATCGCCTGATAGGTACAGACGCTGACCTCCGTCGGACGAAAATCCAGCAGCGGGGTCAGGGCGGGCACATAGCTCTGAATGGAGCAGTTCGGTTTGACCGCGATGAAGCCGCGTTCTGTGCCGAGCCGTTTCCGCTGCGTCGGAATCACCGCGAGATGCGCCGCGTTGATCTCCGGTACCACCATCGGAACGTCCTTCAGCCCGCGGCAGGCGCTGTTGTTGCTGACCACGGGAATCTCATGCTTCGCGTAGGCCTCCTCAAGCGCCCTGATCTCGTCCTTCTTCATATCGACGGCGCAGAATACGAAATCCGCCTTTTCCGATACCGCGTCAATATCCGACGCGTCGAGCACGTTCAGATCCGCCGCGCCGGCAGGTATCTCCCAGTCGAAGGCCCAGCGGCCGCCGACGGCTTCCCTGTACGTTTTTCCGGCGCTGCGGGCGGAAGCCGCCACGCAGGAAACCTCAAACCAGGGGTGATTCTGAAGAAGAGAGATAAAGCGCTGGCCCACCATGCCCGTCGCTCCGATAATACCCGCCCGAAGTTTCGTCATTTTCGTTTCCTCCTGTCTTGATCCCTGTCGTTTTTTACTCGTCCCAGAAAAGCAGTTCAAAGTGAGGATATCCGGTCGCGCCTTCCTCGCTCTGCACTTCATGGAGCCCCGTCAGGCGCCCGTAGAACACCTGCTCGCTTCCGACCACAAAAACAGGCTCCTCAGCGGATGAGATCACGATAATATCCTTCAGATTCCCCTTCTTGGTTTTCGTCATGGCGGCCGTGACGATGTACTCGTCGCCCACGTGCTGAATATCGGTGATATACACCTTGTACCCCATCACGCGTCCGGTGTAGGCCTCCAGCTTCCTGTTCAGGGTTGAGTAGGCCGGTTTTACGGCTTCCTCCCTGTACTGATTCCGGACGTCCCTGTCGGTCAGCGTCCGGTTGGCCGTCCAGGAAAACCGCCGCGTTTCATAATTCTTCTTCTGAAGAATCAGGGTTACGTTGTATACGCTCTGGTTGTCCGTGGGGATATGGAAGGAAAACTTTCCGTTGTTGTTGGTCCGGACGGTTTTATCGTAGCCTTTTGACCCTCCGGTGACGATGCACTGGAGCGAAACCCCCTTGACGGTCTTTCCGGACAGCGTGAATTCGTCGCTTTCAAACTGCTCGGGAACCGCGGCGTTAAACGTTACGGGAAGCAGCGTTTTCTGATAGGTGGTGGTTTCAAACACATGCTCCGCGATGACGTTCCCGTCCTTTTCGAGCGTCAGGGTCATCAGCCATATTCCCTCGTCCGGAAGCTTCACGTTCAGCTTGAACTTTCCGGTCTGTTCGCCCGCGTCCGTCTCGATCCGCGTGGGGGTAGGGTTGGCGTATTTCATGATCACGCCGATCAGATGCGCTCCCGGGGTTGCGTTACCCTCCACGGTAAACACGCCGGTATTGGTTTCAGCCGGCGGAGTTTCCGTAAAGGTCAGCACGCCCGCGGCCGTTCCGGGCGTATCAAGAACCTGCGTGAACTCCAGTGTTTTCAGCGCTTTCCGA
>ONXY01000332.1 GCA_900321945.1 uncultured Eubacteriales bacterium
AATCGTCTTTACATATTCCGCGGACAACCTGATCGAACCGCGCCCGCTTCTGTATATCATGTTTGTCGTTGAGCTCGTCTATTTCGTTTGTTCCGCGGTTATGGTGCACTACAGCGACAGAAAGTCCGAGAAAGCCCGTTTTCTCCATACGTCTCTCATGATTCTGTCCTTTGTGACCGCTTCCGGAACACAGCTGATCACGCCTTACGATATCGGGATCCTGGGATATGTTTTCAGCATCATTCTGCTGCGCTTCTCCATGATCATCGAAGGCCGCTTCACGGATGAGGAATCCGGGCTGTACGGCAGGGGGCAGCTGACCTATCTCTTCGATCTGGCGAAGTCGGGGAAAAAAGACTACCGGAGCGCGCTGATCATGGAGCCGGGAGGAAATCTTCCGGCCGCTTATGATATCCTGCGCGACACGCTGAACAAGAAATATGACGTGATCCGGACGGAAGAAAAGAAAATCATGCTGTTTTCCGGGAAGGACAACCGGTCCGCGCTTCAGCTGCTTTCCACGCATGTGGAGGAGGCTGTTGAAAAGCACAACACGGAGCATCCGACGGAGAAAGTCCGGATAACGGTTCACAGCCGGATCCGGGCGGAAGGCGAGGACGCGTTCGCCTTTATCCGGTCGACGCTGGAGGAAAAGGAAACCGGGGATCCCGTCCGCGGGGTCGTGTCCATGATTTCGGAACTGGACCGGCTGGATAACGAACTCAAGCTGGCGGCGGATATCCAGGCCAACGCGCTCCCGGCCAGTTTCCCGCCCTTCCCGGACAGAACGGAATTCGACCTGTACGCGTCCATGACGCCTGCCAGGGAGGTCGGCGGAGATTTTTACGATTTCTTTCTGACCGACAGCGATCATCTTGCGCTGGTGATCGCGGACGTCTCCGGCAAGGGCGTTCCCGCCGCCCTGTTCATGATGGCCTCCAGAACGCTGATCAGAAACCAGCTGATGAGCGGCAGCGACCCGGCCGCGGCGCTGGAGCGCGTGAATCTCCAGCTCTGCGAACGCAACAGCACGATGATGTTCGTGACCGTGTGGCTGGCCGTGCTGCAGATCTCCACCGGCAGGGGCAAGGCCTGCAACGCGGGACACGAAAACCCGGAGATCCGGCGCGCCGGCGGCGGCTTTGAAGCGCTGAAATACAAGCACGGCATGCTCGTCGGGGTAAGCAGAAAAGCGAAATACGAGAACCGGGAATTTGAAATGCAGCCCGGCGACTGCGTGTTTGTTTATACGGACGGCGTTCCGGAAGCGGAAAACGCGGATCAGGACATGTTCGGCGAGGAGCGGCTGACCGGCACGCTGAATCAGGATGCCGACGCGGGTCCCGAAGAACTGATCCGCCGCGTGCATGACGAGGTGGACCGTTTCGCGGACGGCGCGCCGCAGTTTGACGACATCACGATGCTCTGCCTGAAGTACTACGGAAACCGGGATTCCGTCCCGTGAACGCTCCGGCCCGCGGCAGGTTTTTCCGCCGGACTGACGGCGGAACACAGGGTTTCTGCGCGGAAGACGCCTGTCCCGGAGAAATACCGTCCGGAACGGGCCGGAACCGGTCATCCAGCCGGACTCCTCTCTCCGGATTCAGTGCGGCCGGAACCGGGACACTCCGGAGAATAAAGGAGGAAAAGACCATGGACAGCCTGAGCCCGTTCTGCACCTGCGCGGACCGCGCGTGTCCGATGCACCCGTCCAACCACGACAGGGGATGCGCGCCGTGCATCGCGAAAAACCTGAAGATGCGGGAAATACCGTCCTGCTTTTTCAACAGCCTCGGTACGGAAACCGGAAGGGGATCGTTCTTTTACGAGGATTTCGCAGAGGAAGTACTGCGCCTGAAGCAGCCGGATCCGCGGGAAACGGACCGGCCCGGGGTTACGGGGGAAGAATCATGATAAAACCGGGGTTCACGCGAACCCCGGTTTTCTGTCCGGACGCCATGCCTCCCGCCGCCCGTATATGATTCGTCAGGACTTTTTCTGGCCGTAATAGGCGTTGGGGCCGTGCTTGCGGAGGAAATGCTTCTGCTTGACGTACTCCGGAAGGCTTTCCCGGGGCTGGACCGCCGGCAGGGCTTCGGTATGCCAGGCCATCATAGCCACCTCCTCCAGCACCACCGCGTTGTGCACCGCATCCAGGGCGTTCTTTCCCCAGGCGAAGGCGCCGTGGTGGCGGGCCAGGGCGCAGGGAACATGGGACGGGTTCAGGCCGTTGTCCTCAAAATGGGAGGCGATTACCTTTCCGGTTTCCAGCTCATACGCCCGTGCGACCTCCTCTTCCGTAAGATCCCGGCAGCAGGGAACGGGACCGTAGATATAATCCGCGTGGGTCGTCCCATAGGCGGGGATATCCCGGCCGGCCTGTGCCCAGACGGTGGCCCAGCGGGAATGCGTGTGCACCACGCCGCCGATATCCGGAAAACGGCGGTACAGCTCCGCGTGGGTGGGGGTGTCCGTGGAGGGGTTCAGACTGCCTTCCACCTTATTTCCCTCCAGATCCATGACCACCATATCCTCGGGCTTCAGTTCCTCATACGGAACGCCGCTGGGCTTGATGACAAAAAGTCCCTTTTCCCGGTCCACGCCGGAGACATTGCCCCAGGTGAAGGTAATCAGATGGTAGGCGGGGAGAAGCATATTCGCTTCATATACTTTCCGTTTCAGATCCTTCAGCATGAACTATTCCTCCTGTCCGTTTCTCCGCATTCAGCGTACCATATTTTTCCGCGCGTGACAAGCAAAAAAACGCAGAAATCCTTGACGGAAGACGGCACGGCGTGTAAAATA
>ONXY01000285.1 GCA_900321945.1 uncultured Eubacteriales bacterium
CCGCGGAACCGGCCGCGGAAAACCCGGCGCCCCTGCCGGCCGCCGTGGCGCAGGGAATCGTGGTATCCATGGGCAGCGACCAGGCCAACAACATCGTCACCAGCTACCTGGAGCAGGATCCCTACCTGGTCAACATCTACGAGGGATACGGATTCGCGAAGGATTACGGCAGCGCGCGGGGCCACTACTACACGCTGGAGGACGTCCAGAAGACGCAGCGGCCCCATCCGAAAGCCAACTGTATTACCTGCAAGACCGGCGATTTCGCAAAGATGGTGAACACAGAAGGCATCGAAGTATATTCCCGCCCCTTTGACGAGGTGATGGCCAGCATGAAGCAGGGCATCAACTGCTACACCTGCCACGGGGAAGGCAACGGAATGGACGGCAAGGCGTCGGTCAGCCACAGCTACGTGAACACCGCGCTGGGAGAAAACGTTAGCGGGATTGCTCCCGCTACCCTGGCCTGCGGCCAGTGCCATATCGAATACTATTTCACCCCCTCCGACAGCGAGACGATGATGCCCTACGGCAGCGTTGCGGAGATGACGCCGGAAGCGATCCTGGCCTACTATGACGCGATGGATTTCGCGGACTGGACGCAGGAATCCACCGGCACCAGGCTGCTTAAAGCCCAGCATCCTGAAATGGAAACGGTCCTGAAGGGCGTCCACGCCTCCATGGGGCTGACCTGCGCGGACTGCCATATGCCGACCGAAACGACGGACGACGGAATCAGCTACCGGAGCCATTATATCCAGAGCCCGATGCAGAACGATCTCCTGCTGCAGAGCTGCGTCCGGTGCCACGGAAGCGTTGAAAACGTGAATACGCTGGTAACAGGCATCCAGGGTAAAGTAACGGCGAGGGAGACCGAGGTCGGGAACAAACTGAGCGCGATGAAAGACGCGCTGGCAGCCGCGGTCCAGAAGGGCTCCATGAGCGGGGAAGAGCTGGACGCGGTGCGGAAGCTGCACCGGGAGGCCCAGTGGTACTTTGACTTCTGCTACGTGGAGAATTCCGAAGGCGCCCATAACTCCAAACTGTCGCTGAGCTGCCTGGAAACGGCGGAGGGCAAAATCGCAGAGGCGATGACCCTGCTCGGACAGGAGTAACAGGCATTCATCCCGGGAATCTGAATACAGGGATTGAGGTCCGAAAGGCTTCAATCCTTTTTAAAAGGAAGACATGAAGATACTGAAGAAGATCCGTAAAATTATCGGCAGCATGCCGTTTGCCATCGGCGTCCTGGCCGCCCTGGCGGCGGCCTGCGCCATGAGCTCCATGGTGACGCAGGGGCAGACAGTGGAATGGTACACCCAGCAGTACGGGGAACGGACCGGCGCGTTTATCCTGGCCATGCACGCCGACGACGCCTACCACAGCTGGTGGTTCCTTACGCTGACGGGATTCCTGTGCCTGAGCCTGATCCTTTGCAACCTGGTACGGGTCGGGCCGCTGATCCGGCGCACCCGGGCAGGGCAGGAGAGCCCGGCCGGGATCTGGGGCGCCTGGGTATGCCACCTGGGCATCCTGCTGCTGGTGGCAGGATTCGCACTGGGCCAGATGACCCAGGAGGAATACACGGTGTACGGCCTGCCCGGCCAGACGAAGCCCCTGGGAGAGACCGGTATGCAGGTTACCATCGACAGCTTTGCCATCGACTGGCGGGAGGACGGCAGCGCAGGGCAGTATACCGCGGACCTGACAGTAACCGACGCGGAGGGAAGAAGCGAAAGCGGACAGACCAGCGTCAACCATCCCGCGTCGCTCCACGGGTACCAGTTCTACCAGAATTCCGCCGGATGGGCGGCGGAAGTAAAGGTGGAGAAAAACGGGACGGAGATCCAGAAAGACGTCCTGTGCGTCGGGGAGTTTACCCCGCTTGCGGATGAACCGGAGATTGTAATCCTGTTCCGGGATTTCTATCCGAACTACGACGCGGCAACACAGAGCGCTTCCCCGATGGCGTCAACCCGCCCGGACCATCCGGGATACCTGTATATGGTGTTTTACCAGGGAGAAGTGCGGGGCATGAACGTGCTGGAGGAAGGGGACGAAATCACCATTGACCAGCAGTATACGGTGACATTCTCCGATCCGTCCAACTATACGCTGCTGATGGCCAAGCGCGACCGGTTCGCATTGCTGACACTGCTCGGCGCGGCGGTGACCATGGCCGGGATGATTATGGCGTTCTATCTGCGGAAGAGGTGACGGCGACATGGAACAAGCTGAAAATATCCTGTTTACGGCGGCTATGGCCGGTTATTTCCTGGCCATGATCCTGAATTTCATATTTATCGGCGCGAAGAAGGAAAAGGCGGCCGGGATCGCGTTCTGGATACAGTGCGCAGGGCTGGCGCTGCATACGGCGGCGCTGGTGATCCGCGGCATTGCCGCCGGACGGGTTCCGATGACCAACCAGTATGAGTTTGCCACATGCTTCGCCTGGGCGCTGTGCCTGGTGAGCCTGGTTTTTATCCGGAAATACCGCTTTTCCGTACTGGGCGTTTTTGCCGTGCCGGTGGTATTCCTGATTATGGGATACGCCGCGATGCAGAACCGGGAAGTGCGCCCGCTGATGGCCGCCCTGCAGAGCAACTGGCTGGTATTCCATGTATCCACGGCGATCCTGTCCTACGGATCATTCGGCGTGAGCTTCGCACTGGGGCTGGTTTACCTGATCCGGAACCGGATGAAGGAAAACGGGTTCCTGGACCAGCATATCCCGAAGGAAGACAAACTGGACATGATTGAATACCGGAGCGTATGCCTGGGGCTGCTGTTCCTGTCCATCACGATTATCACCGGGGCTTTCTGGGCGCAGAAGTGCTGGGGAAGCTACTGGAGCTGGGATCCGAAGGAAACCTGGTCCCTGGTGACATGGATCATCTACGCGGTGTACCTGCACCTGCGGATTATGCGCGGATGGAAGGGGAAGGCGGCGGCTATTTTTGCCGTAGCCGGCTTTGTATGCGTGATTTTTACGTACCTCGGCGTCAATACGTTCCTGCCGGGGCTACACAGCTACGCGTAAATAAACGAAAAAAACAACCTGGCAGTTCAGGA
>ONXY01000286.1 GCA_900321945.1 uncultured Eubacteriales bacterium
GGAGGATCTTTCAAGAGAAGTTTACGATCTTCTCGCCCGAACCACGGCCCGGATGCTGAAGGCCGGTCACGGGAAAACCGGCCTGCGGGAGGCGCTGCTGTGCGGCGGCGTCGCGTCCTCCGCGCTTTTCAGGGAGCTTCTGAACGAAAGAATCAGACGGGGGCGGATCCCGGTCGCAGTCTGCTTCGGGGATCCGGGCCTGAGCGGAGACAACGCCGTCGGAGCCGCCTTGATCGGCGCGGACAGATTCCGGCGGGAGTTCACGCGGGAGAACCGGAAGGAAAAAAAGGAGAATTCGGAGGATTTATATGGCTGCGAGCATTCTTGACGGAAAACAGATGTCCGAAACAATCCGCGCGGAGATTTCTGAACGCGTGCGGAAGCTCCGGGAACGCGGGGTTACTCCGGGGCTTGCCGTGATTCTGGCCGGAAACGATCCGGCCAGCGAGATCTACGTGCGCAACAAGGGAAACGGATGCCGCGAGGTCGGGATGTACAGCGAAACGGTACGTCTGGACGGGGACGTCACACAGGAGGCTCTGGAGGCGGAAATCGACCGTCTGAACGCGGACTGCAGGATTCACGGCATTCTGGTACAGCTGCCCCTGCCGAAGCATCTGGATGAAAAAGCGGCTCTGGCCAGAATCCTGCCGGAGAAAGACGTGGACGGATTCCATCTTCTGAACGCCGGAAGGCTTATGACCGGAGCGGAAGGCGTCGTGCCGTGCACACCCCGCGGCGCGCTGTATATGATCAGGCAGACGCGCCTTGATCTGAACGGTCTGGAAGCAGTCGTGGTCGGGCGCAGCAACATCGTGGGAAAGCCCATGGCTGCGCTGCTTCTCCGGGAGAACTGCACGGTGACGCTCTGTCACAGCAGAACGAAAAACCTCGCGGAGCATACGCGCAGAGCGGATATCCTCGTTGCCGCAGTCGGAAAGCCGGGTATGATCACGGGCGGCATGGTAAAGCCCGGAGCGGTTGTGATTGACGTCGGAATTAACCGGGTTGACGGAAAAATCAGAGGCGACGTGGACTTTGACAGCGTTTTCCCGGTTGCCGGGTGGCTGACGCCTGTGCCCGGAGGCGTCGGAAAAATGACGATCACCATGCTGCTTCAGAATACGCTCGAAGCGGCGGAGAGGACGGTGTAAAGTGCCGGCGGCGCATACCGGGCTTACTGTAACCGAACTGAACCGGCTGATTTCAGATGCTCTGAGAAAGGAGCCGGGAATCCGGAATATTCAGGTTACGGCGGAAGTCAGCGGATTCAAAAACCATTACGCGACAGGCCACTGGTATTTTACGCTGAAGGACCGGGAAAGCGGTATTTCCTGCGTTATGTTTCGCCAGAACAATATCAGGTCCGCCTTCATACCGCGGGACGGGGATTCCGTCACGGTCACGGGCAGCGTGGAACTTTATTCAAGAGACGGAAAGGTGCAGCTCTACGTCCAGTCCATGCGGGAGGCCGGAACCGGAAGCCTGTATGAACAGTTCGAGGCGCTGAAGAGGAAACTGCTGCAGGAAGGGCTTTTCGACACCGGGAGGAAAAGGACGATTCCGCTTTTTCCGAGGAAGGTCGCCGTAATCACTTCGTCCAGCGGAGCCGCGCTCCACGACATTCTGAACGTTTCGGGCCAGCGGAATCCGTGCATTCCGCTGGTGCTGGTGCCTTCGGGCGTTCAGGGCGCAGCCGCCGCCGCGGAGCTGGCGGAAGCCCTGGAAAAAGCCGCCGGAATACCGGAGGTCGATGTGATTATCATGGCGCGGGGAGGCGGATCACCGGAAGATCTCTGGTGTTTCAACGATGAGACGCTCGCGAGGGCGGTGGCCGCATGCCCCGTTCCCGTGGTTTCAGGGGTTGGACATGAAACGGATTTCACCATCTGCGATTATGTGGCGGACGTCCGTGCCAGTACGCCCAGCAACGCCGCGGAAATCGTCTTTCCGGACCGGAACGAGCTGACCGGACGGACGGCGTATTTCCGCTCGGGTCTGGCGAACGCTGTAACCGGAAGGATACAGCTGGCCATGCTGCAGATTCACGGAGCCAGGGAACGTCTTCAGCGGCGTTCGCCGGAAAGAAGACTCCATCATCTTACAGACCTTGTGCATCAGTACAGGCACCGCCTGGATCGGACCGTTCTTACGGCGGTTCGGGAAAAGGAAGGCCTTCTGAACGGGGCGCGGATGACGCTGCGCTATGGGATGAACAGGAGAGCGGGCGATGCCGAAAGCGCTTTTTTACAGTACAGAGCCAGGCTGGAGGCCGTTTCACCGCTGCGCGTGCTTGACAGAGGATACGCGATGGTATACGACGATTCCGGCAGGGTGATTCCGTCCGCGGCAGCGGCCGGACGGACAGAGGATATGACGCTGCGGTTCCACGACGGACGGATCGCGGTAAGAAGAAGGGAGCGGAAAGATGGAAGCGGCTGACATGACGTTTGAACAGAGGCTCGAACAGGTCAAGAGCATTATCGAGCGGATAGAGGGCGGACAGCAGTCCCTGGAGGATTCGGTGCTTCAGTATGAATCCGGGATCCGGATCCTGAACGACCTTGAAAAGGAGCTTTCGGAAATGAAGCGCCGGATTACCGTGCTTCAGGAACGGCCGGACGGCTCCCTGGCGGAAACGCCCATGGAGGATATCCCATGAAGACGTACGAAGAATACCGGAAAATCGTAAACGGCGCTCTCGGCCCCGGACTGCTCAGCCTGGGTGAAATTCCGGAAAAACTGCTGGAAGCTATGCGGTACAGCCTTACGGCCGGCGGGAAAAGGCTGCGCCCCGTCCTGCTCCTGGCGGCGTGCGACATGGCGGGCGGATCTCCCGAGAACGCGCTTCCATTTGCGTGCGCGCTTGAAATGATTCATACCTACAGCCTGATCCACGACGATCTGCCCGGTATGGACAACGACGATTTCCGCCGCGGACGCCCGACGAACCATAAAGTTTTCGGCGAGGGAACGGCCATTCTCGCGGGGGACGCGCTGCTGAACGGCGCCATGGAGCTGGTCCTTCGGGCGTGCGTCAGGACCGCGGATCCGCGGGGGGTCCGGGCCGCGGAGATTCTGGCGCGCCGGGCCGGCGTTACGGGAATGATCGCCGGCCAGACTGTGGACGTGACCATGGAGGGATGCGCCCCGACGGAGGAGCTTGTTTCCTATATTCATTCGCACAAAACGTCCGATCTGATTCAGGCGCCGCTTGAGATGGGGCTTGTTCTGGCCGGATGCGGGCCGGAGATCGTCGAGAAGGGAAGAAAGTATGGGGAGCATCTGGGGATCGCTTTCCAGATCGTGGATGATATTCTGGATGTCACGGGGGATCCGGCTCTGCTCGGAAAGAACACGGGAATGGACGGGAAGAAACTGAC
>ONXY01000553.1 GCA_900321945.1 uncultured Eubacteriales bacterium
GCCGACCTGGCCAAGGAAGGAAAGAGCATTATCATGATCAGTTCGGAAATGAGTGAGCTGATCGGCATGTCGGACCGGATCATGGTGATGTGCGACGGCCGGGTGACCGGATTCGTCAACGGCAGGGACGCCACTCAGGAAAACATCATGGCTTACGCGACGCAGTTTGAATAATCGAGGAGGAAATCAGGATGGAAGCAAAAAAGGATGTCAGTTTCGGAAAGAAACTCGGCAGTATCATTACGGGAAATCCCATCGTTTTTCTGCTGCTGATCGCGGCGGTTGTGGTCGGCATTCTGAAGGATAACTTTTTCTCCTGGGCGAACTTCTCGAACCTGATGAGCAACACCGCCATCCGTTTCCTGATCGCCCTGGGCGTGTCCGGCTGCCTGATCACCAAGGGCACCGACCTTTCCGCCGGCCGCCAGGTCGGATTCGCCGCGGTCATCGCCGGCATCATGTGCCAGCGCGGCGACTATAACGGACGGCTCTGGAAATTCCTGCCGGAAATGAATATCGGCATCGTGTTTGTGATTGTGGTTGTGATCGGCTTCGTCTGGGGCCTGATCAACGGCCTGATCGTGACCAAGCTGCATGTGCCCCCCTTCATTGCGACCCTGGGCACGCAGACGATCATCTACGGCATTTCGCTGGTGATCTCCGACGCGCAGCCGATCGGCGGCTTCCAGAAGGTCTATACGACGCTGATCAACGGCCGGATCGGCGACGTGAAAGGATTCCATCTTCCCTACCTGCTCTTCGTCGCGGCGGTGTTCGGCGTCGTCTTCTGGTTTATCTACAACAAGATGCGGTTCGGCAAGTATATGTACGCCATCGGCGGCAACGACGTGGCCGCGGAGGTTTCCGGCGTGAACACCACCAGAACCCTGCTCCGGATCTACGCGACGGCGGGCATCATGTACGCGACGGCGGGTTATCTGCTGGCCGCGAAATCCGGCGGCGCCTCCGCCTCCATGGGCCAGGGCTACGAACTGGAAGCCATCGCGGGCTGCACCATCGGCGGCGTTTCCACGACGGGCGGTATCGGTACGGTGCCCGGGATCCTGGTCGGCGTGCTCGTCTTCGAGCTGCTGAAGATTATCCTGCAGTTCCTCGGCGTGAACCCCTACTACAATTACGTGGTGCAGGGCCTGGTCATCGTGCTGGCCGTTTCTCTGGACATCCGCAAGTATATCGCGAAGAAATAAGATGACGGATCGGGAAAAGGACCTGGAGGCCAGGGAAAAGGCGCTGGCGGAACGGGAAAGAAATCTGGAGCGGAAGGAAAAGGAGCTGGACGCCTTTTCCGCCGCCGTGAAAAAGAAAAAAGAAGAATGGTACGACCACGTCCCGCTGAACGAAAAACAGCTGACGGTCATCATCCGCGTGGTCTACGTTCTCCTGGGGATTGTCGGCGTGCTGATCATTCTGGAGGCCGCGGGAATCTTCAGACTGTAACCGGGATGCGGGGAGCGGCCGGCGGATTCCGCCGGCCGCGGCGCTGGGCCGGGAACGGCGGGTTTCGGGCCTGAAATCAAGGGTTGACGCCGGTTTGCGGGGAATGATATAATCCCTGTGTTTCATTTTTAGATCTTTTGCTGGGGGGATAACAATGTCCGGACATTCCAAGTGGCATAATATTCAGGCGAAAAAGGGCAAGGCCGACGCGCAGCGCGGGGCGGTTTTTACAAAGATCGGGCGTGAGATCGCCATCGCGGTCCGCGAGGGCGGCGCCAATCCCGAGTCCAACGGCAAGCTGCGGGACGTGATCGCCAAGGCGAAAGCCAATAACATGCCCAACGACAATATTCAGCGCTCCATCAAGAAAGCCAGCGGCGAGCTGAGCAACGTGGTGTACGAGGAGATCACCTACGAGGGATACGCGCCCGGCGGCGTGGCCGTTATCGTGGATACGATTTCGGACAACCGGAACCGGACGGCCAGCGATATCCGGCACTGCTTCGCCAAGTACGGCGGAAACATGGGAACCACGGGATCCGTGGGCTTCATGTTCGATACCCGCGGCGTGCTCGTGGTGGAGAGGACTCCCGGCATGGACGAGGACGATCTGATGATGATGGCGCTGGACGCCGGCGCCGAGGACGTCCGCCCGGACGAGGACGTGGTGGAGATCCTGACGGATCCGAACGAGTTCGGCAAGGTCCGCGAAGCGCTGGAACAGCAGGGGCTGACTTTCCTGAGCGCCGAGGTTCAGAAGCTGCCGCAGAACACCGTGGCGGTGACGGATCCCGATACGGTGGAGAAGATCCGGAAAATGCTCGACCTGCTCGAAGAGAGCGACGACGTGCAGAACGTATATCACAACGCAGAGCTGCCTGAGGAAGAGGACGACGAGGACTGATTCCCGCAGGGGCGGTTTATCGCCGGTGCCTGAAAAAGATGGCACCGGTTTTCGCTTTTTCCATGAAAGACCGGAGGCCGGAACGCGTTCCGGCGGGTCCGGGGTACGGGAGAATCAGGAGAGGAGTGAAGCCCGGTGACGATGCTGGATATTATCGAGAAGAAAAAGCTGGGGAAGGAACTGAACGGGGACGAAATCCGCTTTTTCGCGGAGGCAGCGGCGCAGAAAACAGCGCCGGATTATCAGCTGGCGGCGATGCTGATGGCGATCCGTCTGAACGGGATGACGGACGGGGAAACCACCGCCCTGACCCTGGCCATGCGGGACTCCGGAGACGTGGTGGATCTGAGCGCCATTCCGGGCGTCAAGGTGGACAAGCATTCCACCGGCGGCGTGGGGGACACCACCACCCTGGTGCTCGCTCCGCTGGTGGCCGCCTGCGGCGCGCCGGTGGCGAAGATGAGCGGCCGGGGCCTGGGCCATACCGGCGGGACGCTTGACAAGATGGAATCCATTCCCGGTATGCGGGTCGCGCTGTCGGAGGAGGAGTTTATCCGGCAGGTCCGGGAGATCGGCGTGGCCGTGGTCGGGCAGACCGGCCGGCTCGCCCCGGCGGACAAGACGCTGTACGCCCTTCGGGATGTGACCGCCACGGTGGATTCCCTGCCGCTGATCGTGTCCTCCATCCTTTCCAAGAAGCTGGCCGCGGGATCCGACGCCATCGTGCTGGACGTCAAAACCGGATCCGGCGCCATCATGAAGGACCTGGACCAGAGCATCCGTCTGGCGGAGACCCTGGTCCGCGTGGGCACGCTGGCGAAGAAGCCGACCCTTGCCCTGATCAGCGGCATGGACCAGCCTCTGGGCACCCATGTGGGAAACGCCCTGGAGGTGAAGGAAGCCATAGACATCCTGGCGGGAAGGGCGGCGGGAGACCTGAAGGAGGTATCCCTGACGCTGGGCGGACATATGCTGATGCTGGCCGGGAAGGCGAAGACCCACGCGGAGGCCGTCCGGATGCTGGAGGAGGCGCTGGAAAGCGGCGCCGGCCTGCGGAAGCTGGAGGAAATGATCCGGGCGCAGGGCGGAGATCCCGCGGTGTGCCGGGACGTGAACCTGCTGCCTCAGGCGCCGGTGAAAAAGACGGTGCTCTGCGGACGGTCCGGCTGGGTGCGGCGGATGGACACCACGGCCCTGGGCCTCGCGGCGCAGGCGATGGGAGCGGGACGTATGCGGGCGGAGGACCGTATCGATTACTCGGTGGGATTCGTGCTGAACGTGCGGATCGGCGACAGGGTTTATCCGGATACGCCGCTTTGCGAGCTGCACGCCCGGACGGAGGAGGAGGCTGAGCGGGCGGAGAAGGCCGTCAGGGACGCGCTGGTCTTCAGCGAGGAGCCCTGCGAAAAGGCGAAGGATTTCCTGGCGCTGGTTACCGCGGAGGGCGTGAAGAGGCTGTGACGGCGCGGGCCCGGGCCGGCTTTCCGGCCGCGGCCCGCGCGGCTGAGCCCGCGGGAGGCGCGCAATAACCGGATTCCGGAAGGAAACCGGTTTCCAGAGAGGACGACGGACATCCGATGAAACCGGAATTCAGACAGGGGATCCGGCACGGCATCCCCATCGCGCTGGGATATCTCAGCGTATCCTTCGCCTTCGGCATGAAGGCGGTGGGGGACGGGCTGACCTGGCTGCAGGCGGTGCTGATCTCCGCCACAAACCTGACGAGCGCCGGACAGATAGCCGGGCTGCCCCTGATGACGGGCGGCGCGGGGCTGACGGAAATGGCGCTGACCCAGCTGACCATCAACCTGCGGTACGGGCTCATGAGCCTCAGCCTGGGAAGAAAGCTGGACGACAGCATGGGCACTTTGCAGCGGCTCATCTTTTCCTTCGCCAATACGGACGAGATTTTCGCCGTGGCGTCCTCCCAGCCGGGCCGGGTCGGGAAGGCCTACCTTTACGGCCTGATGATCACGCCCTGGATCGGCTGGACCGCGGGGACGCTGCTGGGATCGGTGGCGGGCACCCTTCTGCCGGCTTTTGTGCGCTCCGCGCTGGGGATCGCGATTTACGGCATGTTCCTGGCGATCATTCTCCCGCCTTCCCGGGAAAAAAAGCCGGTGCGCGTGGTGGTGGCGCTGGCGGTGGCGCTGAGCCTCTGCTTCCGGTATGTTCCCGGGCTGAACCGGGTGTCCAGCGGTTTTGTGATCATCATCTGCGCGGTGGCGGCCGCGGCGGCCGGAGCGGCGCTGTTCCCCACGGAAGAGGAGGGACGGAAATGAGCTGGCGCGCTTTTCTTCCGTATCTGGCCGTGATGGCGGTGGTGACGTACCTGATCCGCATGCTGCCGCTGACGGCTTACCGCCGGCCGATCCGAAGCCGGTTTGTACAGTCTTTTCTGACCTATATCCCCTACGCGGTGCTGGGAGCGATGACCTTTCCGGACGTGCTGTATTCCACGGGCGATTTCCGCACGGCGGCCGCGGGCGTCGTCACGGCGGTGTTCCTGGCCTGGAGGGGAAAGAGCCTGCTGACGGTCGCGGTGGCCGCCTGCCTGGCCGTGGCCGCGGCGCAGGGGGTCCTGCTTCTGATTCCGTGAGCTTTTCGGAAAAACAAACGGCGAATAAAGGAGGAGTTTTGATGAACCCGAATCTGTTCAGACGCAACGAACTGCTGGCGCAGAAGGTTATCAGGGGCCTGGAGTCCCGGAACATGTCGGGATACTACGCGGCGTCACGCGAGGAAGCGCTCCGGCTGGCGCTGTCGCTGATTCCGGAGGGGAGCACCGTAACCATGGGCGGCGGGATGAGCGTTCATGAGATCGGCCTTCCGCAGGCGCTGCGGGAGGGCAACCGGAATTTCCTGGACCGGGACAAAACGGCGGACAAACGGGCGGCCATGCTGGCGGCCTACGACGCGGACGTTTTCCTTTCCAGCGTCAACGCCATGACGGAGGACGGGGTGCTGATCAATATCGACGGCAACGCCAACCGGGTTTCCGCCATCGCCCAGGGGCCGAAAAAGGTGCTGTTCATCGTGGGAATGAACAAGGTCTGCCCCGACGTGGACAGCGCGATGAAAAGGGCCCGCGGCGTCGCGGCTCCCGCCAACGCGCAGCGCTTCGGTCTGTCCACGCCCTGCTCGAAAACCGGCTCCTGCATGAACTGCAAATCGCCGGACACCATCTGCTGCCAGTTCCTGATCACCCGTTTTTCCCGGCACGCGGGAAGAATCCACGTGATTCTGGTAAACGACAGCCTGGGATTCTGAGACGGCTTTTCCGCGGGACGGGAACGGATCCGCGGCCGCCGGGCCGGACGGACGGAAACGGGAGGCGGAACGAATGAACGGAACGACAAAAGCCGTATGCCTGCTGGCCGCGCTGATCCTGCTTTTTACGGCGGGAACCGCGGAGGCCGGGATGAAACGGGGCAGCCGGGGGGACGAGGTCGTGGAGCTGCAGCGGCAGCTGATCGACGTCGGCGCGCTGGACGGGGAGGCCGACGGCGTCTTCGGAAAGAAGACGGAAAAGGCGGTGAAATCCCTGCAGGCCATGTGGGGCTTCCGCCAGACCGGCCGGACGAACGACGATTTCATGAACGAGCTCATGTACCTGTGGCACGCGGTGACCGGAACGGCCATGGAATCCGGCGCGGACATGAGGGACGGGAAGCGGTCCGTAACAAAATGCGGCTTCCGTGAGGATTCCGTCACCGCCGGGATGGAATACTGCTGGCGCCACGGAGAGATGTCCTATCTCCGCCAGAATTACGTGGATCGGAAAAATATGCCGGAGGGCGTCCGGAAGGCGCTGTGGCGCCGGATCAGGGATCTGAATCTGGAATACATCCGGCAGATGTACGACGAATGGGAGAAGAAGCTGCCGAAATCCTCGAAGGCGAAAGCCCGGAACGCGCGGAACGGGTTTGAGGAGATCTACGCCGAGGCGGCGCCGGATCTGGCCGAGGCCAACGGGCCGGGAACCGTGAAGGCGCTCCGGAGCGAGGCGGAATGGCTGGAGAAGCGGATGGTGCAGCTTTGCTCCGAGCTGCACGGAGGCCGGTGAGCCGCTTTCCGCGCAGAGGCTCCGGACCGTGCCGCGGGCGGAAAAGAAAAGCGCGGACCGCTTGCGGAACTCCGGGAGTCCGGGT
Organism: uncultured Eubacteriales bacterium; assembly: GCA_900321945.1. The sequence continues at coordinate 6,514 of ONXY01000553.1, forward strand.
ATAATGGACAAAAAAACGCGATAAGGGGTGCGCTTCAGGATGCTGCTGGACGATTACCGTTTTGACGGGATGAAAAAGCTGAAGCTGAAGGAAATGCCGACGGACGCGGGCGAGTATCTTGTTCAGAAAAGCGAGCTGAACGACAGGACGAAGGAGAACATGATCCGCGCGGCCGCCCTTCAGGAAACGCTTTACGCCGCGAAGCAGGAAGGGCTGATTTTCGCCCTGCAGGCCCGGGACGCGGCCGGAAAGGACAGCCTGATCAAAAAGGTTTTCGGCAGGCTGAATCCGGCCGGCCTGGAGATCACCTCCTTCAAGGTGCCGAACAAAACGGATCTGGCCCACGATTATATGTGGCGGATCAACCGCGCCCTGCCGGAGCGGGGATCCATCGGGGTGTTCAACCGCAGCCACTATGAGGACGTCCTGGTGGTACAGGTGCATCAGATGCAGAAGGATTACGTTCTGGCGCCGCGCTGCCTGACGGAGGATTTCTTCGAGCGCCGGTACCGCCAGCTGAACAACTGGGAGGAATACCTCTGGGAGAACGGCTACCGGATGGTGAAGGTGTTCCTGAACGTCTCGAGGGAGGAGCAGAAAAACCGCTTCATCGACCGGATGGAGCAGCCGGACAAGCACTGGAAGCTTTCCATGGGGGATATGCAGGAGCGGGCGCTCTGGGACGAATACGACCGGGTGTTCGAGGAGTGCATCAACGCCACGGCCACGGAGCACGCTCCCTGGTATGTGCTGCCGGCGGACAACAAGTGGTTCACCCGATGCCTGATGAGCGAGATCATCGTGCGGACGCTGGAGGAAATGAACCCCCTGTTCCCTCCGCTCGACGAGGAGGAGGCCGCGAAGATCCCCATGGTCAGGCAGGAGCTGGAAAACGATTAGAGGCGCGGCGCGGGAACCGGCCCTTTCCCGGACGGGAAGCCGGGAAGCGTACGCTGACAAATCCGGAAACGGGCGGGGGGATTCATTCCTTCGTCCGTTTTTTTCATGTTTCCGGGCGGTGAGGCCGCCGGACGGCCGCGCTTTCCCGCGGCTCCGCGGGGGCGGGGAAATCATCGCTTTACTTTCCGGCAAATCCATGTATAATAAAGCCGTTCCGGGCTTTCACGCCGGGAGCTTCGGCCCCGGACGGACAACGAAAGAACGGAGGACGGCATATTCATATCGACGGGCATCCCTTTGCGGAGCCTGAACGGAGGGTAAAATGGAAAAGAATCGCACAAAGGTATCCCGGATGACGCTGCTGGCCATGCTGGTGGCGGTTTTGGTTGTTCTGGCGTTTGTCAACATTCCCATGCCCGCGGGGCTGTCCATCACCTTCAACATGATTCCCGTGGCGGTTGCGGCCATGGCCATGGGAATTCCCGGGGGAATCATCGTGGGCGGAGCCTTCGGGCTGATCAGCTTTCTGCAGTGCTACGGGATCTGCGGCGTCAGCGGAATGGGCGTGGCCCTGGTCACCGCGAACCCGTCTTTCTCCTTCGCCTGTCTGATGTTCGTTCAGCGGTTTGTGTCCCGGGTGCTGGTCGGGGTGCTGGCTGCGCTGGTTTTCCGGGGCATGAAAAAGACGGGGGCCCCGATGTATATAAAGGGAGTCGCGACCGGGTTTTCGGCCGCCTTCTTCAACACCCTGTTCTTTATGACCCTGCTGGTGCTGCTGTTCGGGCAGACGGAATTTATGCGGGACCAGATGGCCGGCCGGAGCGTCGCGGCGTATCTTGTGGCGTCCGTGGGGATCAACGCGGTGGTTGAAATGATTGTTGCCGCGCTGGTGACCGGAGCCGCGGGCGTGGCGCTGAAAAAGGCGCGGATGATCTGATTCCCGGCGGCGTTTTCCGGGGAAAAGGCTTCCCGGGAGGAAAGGAGTTTTCCGAAATGATCCTGACCATGGACGTGGGAAACACCAACATCAAAACGGCCCTCTTTGAGGGGAAAGAGATGTTCAAGTACTGGCGCATGTCCACGAACATCCATTCCACCTCGGACGAATACGGCATCCGGCTGTCCTCCATGTTCCGTCATGAGGACGTTCCGGTTTCCGCGGTGGAGGGGATCGTCGTGTCCAGCGTGGTGCCGACGATCAATTTCACGATCGAGCACATGCTGCAGAATTATTTCGGGTGTACGCCGCTTTTCGTGGCGCCGGGGGTGAAGACGGGGATCAACATCAAATATGAAAATCCCCGCGAGCTGGGCAGCGACCGGATCGCCAACGCGGTGGCGGCCTATGAGGAATACGGCGGGCCCTGCATTTTCATCGACTTCGGAACCGCCACCACCTTCGGCGTGGTGGACGAGGGAGGAAGCTTCCTCGGAGGTCTGATCTGCCCGGGCATCAAGCTCAGCAGCGAGGCCCTGGTCACGGGGACGGCGAAACTGCCGCGGTTCGAGTTCGTCCGCCCGGACACGGTGATCGGCCGGACGACCCTGACCAACCTGCAGAGCGGCATGTACTACGGCTATGTGGGCCTGGTGAAGAACATCGTCCGGAAGATCAAGCAGGAGCTGGGCCGGGAGGCTTACGTGGTGGCGACCGGCGGCATGGCGCTGATGGTCGCGGAGGAGAGCCGGGCGATCGACAAGCTGGACGGACTGCTGACCCTGAAGGGGCTCAGGCTGATATACGAGCGGAATCGGACGGAAGGAGAGAAGTGATCATGCGGGAAGCGGTACTGGGCCTGCTGGGGCTGGGCAATATCGGAGGCGGCGTCTGGGATCTGATCCGGACGTACGGCGCCGAGGTGGAAAAGCGGACGGGGATCCGTCTGCGGGTCAAGAAGGCGCTTGTTCTGGACAAAAAGATCCACGGCGGTCACGAGGTGCCGGAGGAAGTGCTGACCACCGATAAAAACGATATTCTGGAGGATCCGGAGATTCAGATCGTCTGCGAGTTTCTCGGAGGCGAGCAGCCGGCGGCGTCCATGATGCTCCGGGCCCTGGAGAACGGAAAGACCGTGGTGACGGCCAACAAGATGGCTCTCTGCCTTCATCTGGACGAACTGCGGGAAATGTCCCGCAAAACCGGCGCGGGGCTGTATTTTGAAGCCAGCGTGGGCGGCGCCATTCCGGTCATCAACGCGCTGCAGAGCCCCCTGATCGCGAATCATATCGAGCAGGTGATGGGCATCGTCAACGGCACCACCAACTACATCCTGACGCGAATGGCGGCGGAGGGCGCGGAATATGAGACCATCCTGAAGGACGCCCAGCGCCTGGGACTGGCGGAGCCCAATCCCGCCGCGGACGTGGAGGGCATGGACGCGGCGTACAAGCTGAGCATCATGGGCTCCCTGGCGTTCCACAGCCGGGTCCGCGTGGAGGATGTCTACCGGGAGGGCATTACGAACGTTTCCGCCGAGGACATCGCTTTCGGCCGGGAGATGGGCTACGTGCTGAAGCTGCTGGCCATCGGAAAGGACAACGGCGATTCCATCGAGGCCCGGGTGCATCCGGCCTTCCTGCCGGCGGATCATCCGCTGGCCCGGGTGGACGGCTCCCTGAACGCGGTGTTCCTCTACGGGCATTCCTTTAAGGATATGATGCTGGAGGGCCGCGGCGCCGGGGACGCGCCCACGGCGAGCGCCATCGTCGGGGACGTGATCCAGGCGGTGCAGAACACGGCGCATCCCATGGCTTACCTGCGGGAGGATCCGCTTCCCGTGGCGGACGACTGGCAGAGCAAGTACTTTATCCGCATGAAGGCAAAGGACGCCCCCGGCGTGCTGGCCGAGGTGACGGGCCTGCTGGCGGGCGAGGGTATTTCCGTCTCCGCCATGATGCAGAAGGGCGCCGCTCCCGGAGGAAAGGCGACGCTGATCGTCATCACACACATCGCGCCGGAGAAGGCGGTGCAGCGCGTGGTGAAGGCCCTGAACCCTGAAATCTGCAAGGTGGAAAACGTCATTCGTGTGGAAGGATAAGATGAGCGGACGCTGGGTGTTTTTTGATCTGGACGGAACGCTGACCCGTTCCGAGGAAGGGATCTGGAACTGCGCGCGGTACGCGGCGGAACGGATGGGATTTCCCGCCCCGGACGGGGAGATCCTGAGAAAATGGATCGGCCCGCCCCTGGTCTGGTCATTCCGCGAGCTGATGGGCATGACGGAGGAGCAGGCGCTGCGGGCGCAGGAGTTCTACAGGGAACGTTACAACGCCGTCGGAAAATATGAAAACCGGGTTTATCCCGGCGTGCGGAACATGCTCCGGACGCTGCGCGCGAACGGGGTTCATACAGGAATCGTGACCGGGAAGCCGGAACCCTTCACGCGGGATATTCTGGATTATTTCGGCCTGACGAAGTTTTTTGAGCGCATGTCCTGCGCCACGGACGGGCACGCGGAAAAGGACCGGCTGATCCGCGCCGTCCTGCCGGAGGAACCGGCGGAGGTCTGGATCGTCGGCGACCGGTGCTACGATATGGAAGGCGGGGTTCGGACCGGGATCCATACGCTGGGCGCGGCCTGGGGCTACGGAAGCGAGGAGGAGCTGCTGGAGGCCGGGGCGGAGCGGATCGCCCGCAGCGCGGCGGAGACGGCGGAGATCCTCTGTCCCGGCGCCGGGACCCCCGAAGGCGCGTTCCTCAGCATGGAAGGCCTGGACGGCTCGGGAAAGAGCACGCAGATCCGCCTGCTGACGGAGAGACTGGAGAAGTATGGCTTTGAGGTGGTTCATTCCCGGGAGCCGGGCGGGACGCCCATCGGGGAAAAGATCCGGGAGATTCTTCTGAGCCGGGAAAATGCGGAAATGACCGATATCACGGAGGCGCTTCTGTACGCGGCGGGCCGGGCCCAGCACGTCCGGGAGGTGATCCGCCCCGCCGTGGCGGCGGGAAAGGTGCTCCTCTGCGACCGGTTCCTTGATTCCTCCGTGGCCTATCAGGGCGGAGGACGGCGGCTGGGCGTGGACGAGGTGCTGGCGGTCAACGCGCCGGCGGTGGACGGGACGCTTCCACTCGTCACGGTGTATCTGGATCTGGATCACCGCGCGAGCCTGAGCCGGCGCAGCGCGGCCAGCGAGCTGGACCGGATGGAGATGGAGAAGGAAGAATTCCACGCCCGGGTCGAGGAAGGCTACCACGCCCTGATCGCCCGGGATCCGGACCGGTATGTGGTGGTGGACGCCCGGGGCGGCCGGGAGGAGATTGCGGAGCAGATCGGCTCGGCCGTGCTGGAGAAGCTTTTCGCCGCCGAGGAGAAGGACCCGCGCGTCGGATAAACGCGTGTTTCACGGCGTTCCCGGGAAGGGGAACGCCTTTTTCAGAAAACCGGATCTGCCGGACCGAAGGGAGGTTCCGCGTTGAACGGACGGATTGTGGTCGGTATGAGCGGAGGCGTGGATTCCTCCGTCGCGGCGCTGCTTCTGAAGGAGCAGGGCTTCGACGTCGTGGGCGTTTTCATGAAGAACTGGGAGGAGCAGGATGAGAACGGCGCCTGTACGGCGGAGGAGGACTGGCGGGACGTGCGGGAGGTCTGCGACCTGATCGGGATCCCCTATTACAGCGTCAACTTCGCCCGGGAGTACTGGGACCGGGTCTTTTCCTATTTCCTGAAGGAATACCGGGCCGGGCGGACGCCGAATCCCGACGTGCTGTGCAACCGGGAGATCAAATTCCGGGCGTTCCTGGATTTCGCCATGAGCCTCGGGGCGGAAAGAATGGCCACCGGTCATTTTGTCCGGACGGATCCGGAGGGACATCTGCTGCGCGGGACGGATCCGAACAAGGATCAGAGTTATTTCCTTTATATGGTGCACCGGGAACAGCTTCTGAAATCCGTTTTTCCCGTGGGCGGGCTGACCAAGGCTCAGGTGCGGGGGATCGCGGAACAGCGCGGTCTGCCGGTCAGCCGGAAAAAGGATTCCACCGGCGTATGCTTTATCGGCGAGCGGAATTTCAGAAAATTCCTGGCGGAGTACCTTCCCGCGCAGCCCGGGGACATGGTATCCGCGGACGGGACGGTGGTGGGGACCCACGACGGGCTGATGTATTACACCCTGGGACAGCGCAGAGGGCTGGGCATCGGCGGAAGAGGGGACGGACGGTCCTGGTTTGTGATCGGAAAGGATCTGGAGCGGAACCGCCTGCTGGTGGCGCAGGGGGAGGATCATCCCCTGCTGTACAGCACGCTCTGCCTGGCGGAGGACGCGACCTGGGTGGGAGAGGCGCCCGCGGAAACCGGAAGGCCCTTCCGCTGCACGGCCAAATACCGGTACCGCCAGCCGGACCAGCCGGTGGAAGTCGTGCTGGAGGACGGGAACACGATGCGGATACGGAGCCTGGTTCCCCAGCGGGCGGTGACGCCCGGACAGAGCGCGGTGCTTTACGACGGAGAGCGCTGTCTGGGCGGCGGCATCGTCACCCGGGTGCTGGACGCCGGCGAACAAAATTGTGGTTCATTTTCGGGATAACCCCAATCCTTGGGGAAAAACCCGAACGTTTTCAAAGCGAGGAGGGTCAACGTCCGGAAGCGTTGATTTTCCTCACTTTTTTTGAAATTTTTTTTGAAAAAACGCTTGACAGGGGAAAAGAAATTTGTTATTCTCTACAAGCTCGCTCGCGAGGGGGTCCGGAAGGGCCGCCGGGCGGGGGAGCGGACCGAACCTTGAAAACGATACAGAAACGAGAAACGCGC
>ONXY01000292.1 GCA_900321945.1 uncultured Eubacteriales bacterium
CCGGTTTTCATGATAATCCCAAGCCCGAGGACCAGAATTCCGCCGGCCGTGCCCATCAGATTGATGACAGCGTTCGCTTTGCTGCGCAGCGGTTTGACGGTGACGTCCGGCATCAGGGCAACCGCCGGGGAGCGGAAGACCGCCATGGCGATCAGCAGCAGAAGAAGCACCGCGATAAACAGGATCAGGTTCCGCGGGTTCCTTTCCGTGACTTCACGGACATAGTGCTGCCGGGCGGGCACAACGTAGCGGGCGTACTGCCCGTTCGCGACGGTTCTGCCCGTATCCGGATCCGTGACCTGGGAAGTAATGGCGCAGAACTCCTCCTTTGTGAAAGTTTCGCCGGGAATCCAGTCCTGACTGTCCGGCGTCTGCAGGACGTTATCCTTTTCAGCGTCGTACAGCACCGCCAGGGCCGCGGGATCGTCCACAGCGGAGACCGCGCCGATGCTTTTCAGCTGCGCGTTATCCACAAAGGACAGGGAAACCAGAAGCACAGCGGCCGCGACCGTGCCCACGACAATGAAGGGGGTGCGCCGGCCGGACCGGTGACGGCAGCGGTCGGAAACCGCGCCGAACAGCGGCAGCATGAACAGCGCCAGGATATTGTCCAGCGCCATGATAATCCCCGAATGAGCCTGACTCATGCCGAACTTGTCGGTCAGAATCTTCGGGATGACGGTGTCATACGCCTGCCAGAACAGACAGATCAGAAAGAAAGCAAAGCCTACGAACACGGTTCTTCTGTAATTCAGCTTCATGCGCGGTTCCTCCGGAAAGTTTTTATCCCCGATCTATACATTCTACTCCAATCGGGATATAATCACAAACAGAAAATCAAACGGAGGCGGAAAGAATGCTCTGGATCTGCGGAACCGCCGCGCTGCTCGCGCTGATATGGCTCTATCTGATTTTTCCCGGGAAACCCTCTCCGGAAGCCCGCGCGCCTTTTGAAAAGCGGGCGTTCGCCCACCGCGGGCTGTATGAGAAGGACCAGTCCGTTCCGGAGAATTCCCTGCCGGCCTTCCGGCGGGCGGTTGAAGCCGGATACGGAGCGGAACTGGATGTTCAGGAAACGAAGGATCACCGGATCGTGGTGTTTCACGACGACGATCTGAAAAGAGCCTGCGGCCGCGACGGCCGGATCTGCGACTATTCCTTCCGGGAGCTTCAGGAATTCCCGCTGTTCGGCACGGAGGAACGCATTCCGCTGTTCGCGGACGTGCTGGCGGTTTTCAGCGGCAGGCAGCCTCTGATCGTGGAACTGAAGACCGTGCCGGACAACCCGTCGCTCTGCGCCGCCGTGCGGAAAATGCTGGCGGAATATGAAGGGGCGGCCTGTATTGAAAGCTTCCATCCCGGCATTGTCAGGTACTTCCGGAGAAATGATCCCGAAAGGCTCCGCGGGCAGCTGTCCCAGCCGATGAAGGATTATATGAACGGCACTCTGAAATGGACCGTAATCGGACTGATACTGAGCAGACTGTTCACCAATTTCACGGGACGGCCCCAGTTCATCGCCTACAGGCTGGCCAGGAAGCCGCTGTCCGTCCGGGCGTGCGAGCGCCTGGGCGCCATGAAGGTCTGCTGGACGGCCCGCGAGGCCGGTGAACATGAGCGCCGCATGGCGGAAAACGACGCCGTCATCTTCGAGCACTACCGGCCGGCGCCGTAACACCGCGGACCGGGATTCGGTAACGGGAAAACGGACGCTTTATTCTTTTTCCGTCAGAGACGAGATTACCTGCGGAATATGGCGGACGGTATCGCCGGCCGTCATGCTGACGCTGTTTGTCTCCCGTTCCGCCGCTTCCCCCGCTTTCCCGTTGATCCAGGCGGCCGCTGCGGCTGCCCGAAGAGGATCCTCCATCCATCCGGCCAGAGCTGCGAGAATACCGGACAGCACGTCCCCGCTGCCCGCCGTGGCCATCCCGGGACAGCCCGCGCTGACCAGAAGAACCTGCTCCCCGTCGGCGACGACGGTCGCGGGTCCTTTCAGCAGAATCACGGCGCCGGTATCGGCGGCATACGCGCGGGCGGCGGCGATCGGGTCGGCCTGAATCTCCGCAACGGATATACCGGTCAGACGGGAAAACTCTTTCAGATGCGGCGTCAGAATGATCCGCCGCTTTTTTTCCGCGGACGCGGCCCGAAGAACGGAACGATGGTCCGGCAGACGTGAGAGCAGCGTCAGGCCGTCCGCGTCGACGACAAGATGCCCGGGGGCGTTTTCGAGCAGCCATTCCAGGCACTCTGCCGCATCGCCTGACAGCCCGATTCCCATGCCGAAAGCCGCGGACCGGGTGTTCGCGGTCAGCTCCGCCATCGCGGCGCCGTCAAAGCGGACGTGCCCGTCCCGATCCGGCAGAGGGAACGCAGTCGCTTCCAGCAGCGACGGAACGACAGCGTTATACAGAAAAGCGGGGAAGGCCGTTTTCACGACGCCCGCGCCGGACCGCATGGCCGCCGCGGCCATGGAGGCGAGCCGGACGGCGCCGCTGTATCTTTCGGAACCGCCGATCAGCGCCGCCGTTCCGTAGCTGCCCTTATGGGACAGATGAGGGCGGGGAGGGAAGAGAGGACGGAAATCCTCCTCCTCCATCAGATGGAAGGGCGGATCCGCCGGATCGATGCCGATGGGACAGTTGACTCTGGATTTCATGACGTCGGACGCCATGCCGAGGAAATGGCCGGGCTGGAAGCTCCCGACAGAGACCGTCAGGTCGGAGCGGACGCAGAGTTCCGCCATACCGCTGTCCCCGGAAAGACCGCTGTTGATGTCCACGGAAACGATATACGCACCGCATGCGTTCACCGCCTGAATCACATCGCGCGGAACGCCGGTCACTTCACCCCGGAAGCCCGTGCCGAAAAGACAGTCGACGACTGTTTCGGCTCCGGCGAGGGACCGCGGGCCTTCCCAGTGACGGATTTCCAGCCCGGCGTCCACGCACCGTTCGTAGTAGTACCGTCCGTCCGGGGAAAACCTGTCGGAGGTCAGAACCAGAAAACAGGGGATCCGGGCGTCCCGCAGAAGCAGCGCCAGGACGTAACCGTCCCCGGCGTTGTTCCCGCTGCCGCACACGATGGCGACGGGACCGCGCCACGCAACCGATTCAAAGATTCCCTCTCCGGCGCGCCGCATCAGTTCCCGTCCGCTGACCTGGGTTTCGATAGTTCTGGCGTCGCTTTTCCGCATGTTTTCCACTGAAAGAATATCGATCATGTTTTCCTCCGCGGGGAAATTCCTGAAAATTTACACTTGACCAAAGAGTGTCCGTATGCTATAATTCCGTCTGTTCCCGGAGAGAAGGCAGACGTTTAGTCCGCCGTTTCCCGGACCGCGAACAGATGATAACAGCAGGAAGACAGGCTGTCAACATCAAAGCGGCGGTATCATGGTGGCATGGCTCAGTCGGTAGGACTACCTGCTATGTTTGCAGCAACAGCCTCGAGAAGCGCTTACCCGATGCGATGAGCGTCCG
>ONXY01000293.1 GCA_900321945.1 uncultured Eubacteriales bacterium
ATGAGCGGCAACTGCGCCAAGCATCAGCGCCAGCTGAGCGAGGCCATCAAGCGCGCCCGTGCCATCGCGCTGATGCCCTACACAGTGGAATAAGAAGATGTTTCCGACCCCCGCCGGGCTTTCCGGCGGGGGTTTTCGCGATGTTCCGGAACGGAAAAAAGACGCCGCGGAACTTTTCATGAAATGTTACAATTATATTTCGGAACGGTTTGCATCCCGTCCGCTTCTGTGATAAAATATTTGAAATGTGACTGCTCGGCGGAAAGGGGGGGGAAGCGTGCCCGGGAAGAAGAAGCAGGAGGAGCCGGAGGAGGAGTACTTCTTTGATCAGGAGTATGACGAGGGGTACGCGCCGGAGGTTCCGGATGAATACGAACCCGAGGACGCGGAACCCGACGATCCGCCGAAAGGCGCGCGGAAAGGCCCCCGGAAGAAAGAGAAAAGCGGAGGTCTTTTCCGGCCGAGCCTGAGGAAACCGAATTTCGTGCTCAGCGTGGCCGTCGGCGTGGTCCGGGTCGTTCTGCTGCTGGCGCTGCTGGCCGGAGCCGCCGGGCTCGGCGCCCTGCTCGGCATCGCGAAGGGATATGTGGAAACCGCTCCGGAGCTCGATCTGGCGGCGCTGGACGGACAGGCGCAGACCTCCTTCATTTTTGACTGCAACGGGAAGCTGATCACCGAGTACAAGGGTACGGAAAACCGGGTGATGGTTTCCCTGGCGGCCATTCCGCAGAATCTCCGCAACGCCTTTGTGGCGGTGGAGGACGCCCGGTTTTATTCCCATAACGGAGTGGATCTGATCCGGATCGGCGGAGCGTTTGTCAACAATCTGGTTTCCAGCGGAACCCAGGGCGGATCCACCATCACGCAGCAGCTGATCAAGAACACGCTGCTCAGCCCGGAGCGGAGCTATAAGCGCAAAATCCAGGAAGCCTGGCTCGCGATGCAGCTCGAAGTGAAGTACACCAAGGATGAAATTCTGGAAAGCTATCTGAACACCATCTATCTCGGAGAGAACTATTACGGGGTCCAGGTGGCCGCGGAGGGGTATTTCGGCAAAAGCCTCGGGCAGCTTACGCTGCGGGAGTGCGCGATGCTTGCCGGGGCGACCAACAACCCCTATTATTACAACCCCCGCCGGAACCTTTATACCCGGAAGAGCGAAACGACGGACTACGCGGCCATTACCAACAACCGGACGGACTACGTGCTGCGCTGCATGTATGAGAACCAGTTCATCACGCAGAGCCAGTATCAGGCCGCGCTGAACCCGGAGACGGCCTCCGTGCTGGAATCCTCCCCGAAGTCCGGGGACGGCATGTATCCCTATGCCCACTATGTGGAATACGCGGTGAACGAAGTGGTGGACATTCTCCTGGAACTCGGCGGGCTGGAAAACACGCCGGCGAACCGGGCCGGAATGGAAACAAAACTGCGCACGGGCGGATACCGGGTCAAGCTGGCGATTGATCCGGACATGCAGCAGGCCGTACAGGACACGCTGACGAACTGGAAAGACTATCCCGCCCTCCGGGATCCGGCGGACAAGGTATTCCGGAGCCGGAACTCGGACGGGACCTATACGGAAATTATCCAGCCCCAAGCTGCCTGCGCGGTTCTGGATTACAGGACCGGGGAGCTGAAGGCCATCGTGGGCAGCCGGTCGCCGGTGACCGCGAGAAAAACGCTGAACCGGGCGACCGACATGAAAATGCCGGTCGGATCCGCGATCAAGCCCATCGCGGTGTACGCTCCCGCGCTGGAGCTGGGGGCCAGCCCGGCCAGCATCGCCTACAACATGCCTCTGCCCATCGCCGGGTGGAAGGACGCAAAGGGCAGCGACAGCTGGCCCACCAACTACGGCGGCGGGGGATATGTGGGGCCCGAAACACTGCGGGACGCGATGAGCAAATCCCACAACACCGCGGCGGCCTATACGCTGCTGAACAAGGTCGGCGTGGAGCGCAGCGTGGACTTCCTGCACCGGATGGGCATTGACGACGGCCACATCGACGCGACGCCCTTCGGGCTTTCACTCGGTTCCTCAGGCATCACACCCCTGCAGATGACGGTCGCTTACGGCGTGCTGGCCAACGGCGGCGTGTATCAGGAACCGATTTCCGTTCTCGGCATTTCCGATTCCAACGGCGACGTGGTATGGGACGGACATCAGCATCAGGACAGGCGGAGGGTGTTCTCCGACAGCACGAGCTGGATGATTGTGGATATGCTGAAGAGCGTAACCGCCTCCGGAACGGCCGGACAGGCGAGAATCAAGGGCCAGACCGTGGGCGGAAAGACAGGCACCAATTCCGACCAGAAAGGCGTTTTCTTCGCGGGGATAACAGGATACTACTCCTCGGCGCTGTGGGTCGGACACGACAATTATAAAGCCCTGAGTTCCAAATCCACGGGAAGCGGCATGGCCGCCCCGATCTGGGGGGCCTATATGCAGAAGCTCCATGCCGGCCTGCCGAACCGGGAGATTCTGGAGGGAAACGCAAAGGATTATCACGTTACCAGAGTGGAAACCTGCGCGGTCAGCGGACAGCTGGCAACGGAAGCCTGCAGGCACGACGCGATGGGATACGGCACAAAAACGGATTACTGGGCGTCGGGAACCGAGCCGAAGGTCTACTGCCAGATGCACGTAAGCGAGACGGTCTGCGCGGAGACGGGAATGCTGGCGTCCCCCTGGTGCCCCAACGTGGTGCAGCGCGGCGTGATCACCATTCCCGCCGGACATCCGCTGTACGCGTTTATCGGAACGAAGTATCAGGACGTGCTGGCGGAATATCTGGGCACGGCGGCGGCGTCCTCCGGCGTGATGTGCACCTATCACAACGCGGATACGCCGGCTTCCGGCGTGTCCGCGACCACGGCAGCGCTGATCGCGGACGCGCGGGTGCTGCTCTCCAGCGCGGAGGCGCTGATGCAGAGTCTTGATCCCGCCGGAGAGGCCTGGCGGGAGGTGAACGCCGCGGCGTCGGTTCTGGCCGGCGTGATCGCGAAAGAGGCGCCGACTCAGTCCGAGGTGGCGGCGGCCATGGCGAATCTGACCCAGGCCATGGCGGGAATCTATTAACGGAAAGGAGGGGCCGGACGGAATGAAAAAACGGACGCTCCGGGCGCTGGCGCTGATCCTTGTTCTGCAGACGCTTTTCGGAATACCGGGAATCTGCGCGGCGCAGGAAAGTCCGCAGGATGAAATCCTTATGCGCGACCTTGTGGAAACAGGGCCCGGATGGACGACGGGTCCCGGCCGCCCCTATACCCCTTCATACTCCAGCCCCTTCGAGGGGAAGGACGAAAGCCTGAATTACTGGACGCTGCCCATGGACATCCACAACGAGGAAGCGGTCTGGAAGGTTCTGACATCCCCGATTACGGTGATCGACAACGGGAAGGGAGAACGGGCGCAGATCATACTGCGCACCGGACCGTCCAGGGAGAGCGAAGGGATCGGCTCGGTCACATGCGAAACCCAGGGCGTACACGTGCTGGAGCGGGGCGAAGAGTGGAGCCTGGTGGAATGCTATTCCTCCTCTTTTCACGACTCGGCCGTTCTGAACTGGAACGCGCTGGTTCAGGGCTACGTTCCGACGGAATACCTGAAGGAAATCACCCCAAGCCAGGAAATGGGCATGGTGATCGACAAGCTGACGCAGCGCCTGTACCTGTTCCGGGAAGGACGCCTTTATTCCACGCTGCTGGTTTCCACCGGGCTGAGCAGCGAAAAGCAGCCCTATAACGAGACGCGGAGCGGGGAGTTCCTGCTGGTCAGCAAGGTGGGGACTTTCAGCTCGGACGATCTGAGATGCCCTCTGGCGATCCGGTTCAACCGGGGAGACCTGCTTCATGAGGTACCCTATCTGGTCAACGCGGACGGAACCACGAACTATAAGGTTACGGAGTCCAAACTGGGAACAAAGGCCAGCCACGGCTGTATACGGGTTCAGCGGAAAAGAACGCCGGAAGGCGTCAGCATGGGATGGCTGTGGAACAATTACGAAAAGAACACCCGCATCCTGATCTGGGAGGACTGGCAGGGACGGCAGATCGAGATTCCGCCGGACGATTATGTGCTCTACTATAATCCCAACAAGGGAAAGCATTATCACAGCAGGGAAACCTGCAACTCCACCCGGGAAGGAATCGTACTGAAGCCCTTCGCGTACGGGGATCTGGACAACAGGCGCTTTTCCAGGCTGACGCGGTGCGAATTCTGCGCGCCGCCGCTGCGGAGGGCGGAAATTGAGAAGATCAACTCGGACTATGCCTGGGGGGCGGATCACGACCCCGTCATGACCGAGGCGCGGAAAAACTGCCCGCAGACGCAGAAAAAATAACAGGCGGTTAAGGAAATGAACATTGTTGACATGGCGGTGCTGATTCTTCTCGGAATCAGCGTTCTGATCGGAATGTACAGAGGGTTCATCGCCTCTGTGGCGTCCCTGGGGGGATGCTTTCTGTCCCTGGGGATCAGCGCGTGGATGACGCCGAAACTGGCGGCGTGGGTGCAGAGCAATTCAGGAATGATGGAGTACCTGAGATCCGTGATCAAAACGCGGATCGGGGATCTGAACCCGGCGGGCGGCGGCGCGGCGGGGCTGCAGCTTCCCGGCCCGCTGAAAATCCTGCTGCAGGAAAACATGCAGAAACAGGTTTTCGGAAACGCGGATCCGGGATACTATGTCAGCCAGACGATTATCAGCGCGATTCTGAGCGTGCTGTGCTATCTGGCCTGCTTCCTCGTCTGCCTGCTTGTGCTGCACCTGGTGATCAACTTTCTGAAGGAAGTTTTCAAGTTTCCCGTTCTGAAGCAGCTGAACGCGGTGATGGGAGGAGTGTTCGGACTGCTGCGCGGCGTTCTGCTCTGCTTCCTGGCGTTCGCGCTGCTGCCGCTGATTCAGACGATGGTGGAAATCCCGGGAATGGATCAGATGATATCGGGAAGCACGCTGGCGCCGCTGTTCAACTGGAACGATCTGGTCGTGCTGATCATGCGAAGCGGGCAGAAGGGGCTGCAGGTCCTGACGGGGAAACCCTGATTCCGCGGGTCAGCGGCCGGAAATGGAGGAATTATGGAAAGATATGATATCGCAGTAATCGGTACGGGCCCCGCGGGGATGGAAGCGGCGGTCACCGCGACCATCCGGAACCGGAAAGTGGTTCTGATCGGGCCGAAGGAGGGGAGCCCGAAGGTTTCCCGGGCGCAGGAAATCCAGAACTACCTGGGCTTTCCCGCGGTCAGGGGGGAGGACCTGGCCCGGGCCTTCCGCGCGCATCTGGATCAGCTGGGCATCAAGGTCACGGAGGAGCGGGTCAGCGCGGTCTACGCCATGGGGGATTATTTCGCCCTGCAGGCGGGCGACGGCATGCTGGAGGCGTCCGCGGTGATTCTGGCCACGGGCGTGGTGCCGGGGAAACCGCTGCCGGGCGAGGAGGAAATGCTCGGGCGCGGCGTCAGCTACTGCGCCACATGCGACGCGGCTCTCGTACGCGGAAAGGAAACGGCCGTGATCGGGTACAGCCCGCGCGAGGAACGGGAGGCGGCGTTCCTCAGCGAGATCTGCTCCGCGGTCACCTACTTTCCCATGTATCCCGGGACGCCCGAACTGCCTGAAAAGGTGCGGATCATCCGGGAGAAAGCGGCCGCGCTGGAGCGGGCGGACGGAAGAATGCTGGTCAGAACCGCGGAGGGAGCCTATCCGGCGGACGCGGTGTTCGTCCTCCGCGACGCCGTGGCGCCCGGGCAGCTGGTGCCGGGCCTGGAGACGGACGGCGCGCACGTGAAAGTCGGCAGAAGAATGGAGACCAGCCTGCCGGGCTGCTTTGCCTGCGGAGATCTGACAGGGCTTCCCTATCAGTATATCAAGGCGGCGGGGGAGGGCAATGTCGCCGCTCTCAGCGCCGTCGGCTACCTGGATCAGTTAAAACGGAAATAAGAAAGGAGAAACGGGAAATGGTTAAGAAAATCAACGCGCAGGAATTTGTGAACGAGGCGAAGAAGGCGGACGCGGCGGTGGTGGATTTCAACGCCGTCTGGTGCGGCCCCTGCAGGATGCTCGCGCCGGTGCTGGAGGCAGTGAGCGAGGAACTGGGGGACAGAGTCTCCTTCTACAGCGTGGACGTGGACGAGTGCCCGGAACTGGCCGCCGAATACCGCGTGCAGAGCGTGCCCTGCCTGGTGCTGATGAAGAAGGGCGTTTTCGCGGATCAGTCCATCGGCTTCAAACCGCAGGCTGCCGTCAGCGCGTGGGTCAAGGGAAACCTGTAAGCGAAGCGGACCGCGGAGCGGAACGG
Organism: uncultured Eubacteriales bacterium; assembly: GCA_900321945.1. The sequence continues at coordinate 6,304 of ONXY01000293.1, forward strand.
AGGGAAAGACAATGGAAATGATCAGCCTGAAATACGGAAGCACGACGGCTCTGATTCAGACCAAAGGCGCTCAGATCGCTTCTTTCCGGGGAACGGACGGACGGGAACGGATCTGGCAGGCGGATCCCGCCGTATGGGCGCAGCACGCTCCGGTGCTTTTTCCGGTCTGCGGCTCCGTGCGCGACGGGAAAATACAGATTGGCGGGGAAACGTATCCGATGACCAAACACGGCTTTACCCGGGAACCGGATTTCGCCGTGGCTCAGCTGGGAGAGGACTTCGCCGATCTGACGCTGAAGGCTTCGGAGGAAACGCGGAAGATGTATCCGTTCGATTTCGTCTTTCACGTAACCTACCGGCTTTTTGAGAACGGATACACTACGGAATTCCTGGTTGAGAACCGGAGCGGCCGGACGATGCCGTTCTGCGTCGGAGGCCATCCGGCTTTCAATGTTCCCATGGAGGACGGAGCGAAGTTCAGCGATTATCAGCTGGTTTTTGAAAAGGAAGAGGAAGGAATCAATTCCCTGGCTCCCGGCGGATACCTGATCGACGGGGAGGAAAAACTGAAGGAGCTGGAAAACGGACGGGTTCTCGCTTTGGACCATGCTCTTTTCGATCCGCGGGACGCCCTGGTTTTCGCGGGGCTGAAGAGCCGGAGCGTGGAGCTTGTCCACCGGGAAAGCGGCCGCGGCCTGCGGTTCGATTTCCCGAAGATGGAGGTTCTGGCGGTCTGGTCGATGCCGGGGAAGAACGCGGACTATCTGTGCCTGGAGCCCTGGCACGGGATGCCGGGCCGGGTTCAGGATTCCGACCGGTTTGAGGACAAACCCTATGTGACGATGCTGGCGCCGGGACAGGTTCATACCTCCTGGTTCACCACGCGGCTGATCTGATTCCGGAGCGGGACGGGATCCCGGCCGGAAGGACGGAATACAGAGCGGGCGGAGACGCGACTCCGCCCGCTCTGTTCTGTTTTCCGGATTTCTCAGTCCGCCAGCAGCCCGAGACGCCGGAAAGCCTTTTCCAGTCCGTCCTCATCGACGGAATCCGTCACAAAATCCGCGGCGGCCTTCGCGGCGGGGGTGCCGTTGCCCATCGCGACGCCGGCGCCGGCGAAGGAGAGCATTTCCGCGTCGTTGTCCGCGTCGCCGAAGACGGCGGTTTCCTCCCGGCTCATGCCGAAGAGGGCCAGCATTTCCTTAATACCCCGGACTTTTCCCACGTCCCGGGAGATAATATCGAAGCCGGAGGCGTGCCAGGCGGAAAGCCGGCAGCCGGGAATTTCCGCGGCGAACGCCTCCGCGTCCCGCCGCTCGGCATACATCGCGGCCGCATAGACCGGTTCACTTTCTATCGCGCCGGGCGGCGCCGGACCGACGGGGACCGGTTCCGGAAGATCTCCGAAACGGCCGTCCGCGAAGTTGGCGTACTCGCTGTTTTCCTGAAGAAGCAGCATCGGAAACCGGCGCCCGGAAAAGGCCCAGATCAGCGCGGCGGCGTCCGCCTCCGGCAGCGGGGCGCGGAAAACGGGCCGCCAGGCCCGGTCGTAGCACAGATGTCCGGTCAGAGTCACATAACCGTCAAAGGGAAAGCCGTGCAGGTTCATCCGCGCCAGC
>ONXY01000385.1 GCA_900321945.1 uncultured Eubacteriales bacterium
CTCCGCGCCGTCCGTGCACGGTCAGAGCGCCGTGGGCGGATACAGCGGAAACGCGGTCAGGCCGATCGCGCTGCGCTTCATCGCGGAGATGGGGCGGAATCCCGCGCTTGCGGGGATGCATCTCTCGGCCATGGGCGGCGTCGAGACCTGGCGCGACGCGCTGGAGTTCATCCTGCTGGGCGGCGGCACCGTGCAGGTGACCACGGCGGTCATGCAGTACGGCTACCGGATCATCGACGACCTGAAGGCCGGACTCAATCTGTATCTCGCGGAAAAGGGCTTTGCCTCCGTGAAGGAAGCGATCGGCCTCGGGCTCCCGTCGCTGAGCGCCACGACGGACGTGCTGGAGCGCGACACCGTGGTTTTCCCGCAGTTCGACCGGGCGCGGTGCGTGGGCTGCGGACGCTGCGCGATCTCCTGCGCGGACGGCGGCCATCAGGCCATCCGGATGGACGATGCGCGAAGGCCGCAGCTGGACGGAAAGCGCTGCGTGGGCTGCCATCTCTGCGTGCTGGTCTGCCCGCAGCGGGCGATCAGCCCGTCGGGCAGGCGGATCCGGAAACCGGGGACGAAACCGGCGGAGGGCTGAGTCCCGCCGGAAACGCGGCGGAACATAGGGGAACGGACGGACAACAGACGAACAAAGGATAGGGAGGAACGGACATGAAAAGGGGATGGATGCTGCTGATTGCGGCGCTGCTGCTGTCGTTTGCGGCCGGCGCGCTTGCCGTGAACGCGGACGTCGAGGGAGAGCTCGTGATCTATACCTCGATGTATCCGGAGATCATCGACATGATGAACGCGGCGATCCGGGAGGAGTTCCCGAATCTCACGCCCGGCATCGACGGGAGCTTCTTCTTCTACGCCGGCACGGGGAAGCTGATCACGAAGATTTACGGCGAGATGGGCGACCGCAGGGATCAGCCGCTCGGATGCGACATGTTCATGGTCGCGGAGCCGGCCTTCTCGCTTGAAATGAAGGAGTACGGCTATCTGCATGCCTTCCCGGTGGAGGGCGCGGATTCGCTTCTGCGCTTCCCGTACGACGAAGAGGGATACTGGTATCCCGTGCGCGTCTGCAACATGGTGCTCGCCTGCAATCCGGAAAAGACGGACGAATGGGCCGCACGCGGAATCACGGTTCCGAAAACCTTCAAGGCCTTCGCGGAGGATCCCGCGCTGAAGGGGTACATCTCCATGGGCGACCCCATGACGAGCGGCACGTCCTACGCGGCCGTCTGCGCCCTCATGGGCCGTTACGGCGAGGAATATCTGGACAGGCTGGGCGAAAACCGGGTCATGCGCGAATCCGGCTCGACGGCCATCGCGAAGCTCCAGAGCGGCGAGTGCGCGGCCATCATGATCCTGGAGGAGTCCATCCTGAAGTACGTCCGGGACGAAGAGGCCAAGGGAAATCAGGTGACGAATCTTCAGGTGATCTATCCGGAGGACGGCGTCGTGCTCATCCCGTCCACGGTCATGATCGTGGCGGAGGAGTACTCGAAGAACGTGAACACGGAGGCGGCGGAAGCCGTGGCGCAGTGGCTGCTGACCGAAGAAGGCCAGCGGATGATCCTGAAGGGATACATGCATTCCGTGCTGGCGGACATGAAGGAGGTCCCGTACGGGTCGATTGACACCGACGAGCTGATCGGGATGGACATCGGCGTCGACTGGGAGAACGCCTACCGGAACCGGGAGGCCATTCAGCAGCTGTGGACGGAGAAGGTCACGCGGTGAGAAACGGAAAAACGACGGAGGGGCGCGCGCGCAGGGACGCCGCGCCCCTCATGACGAAAGCGGGGCTGGTTCTCGTTTTTCTCCTGGGCGCGGCCCTGGTCTTCATGGGCATCCGGAGCCAGCGGGCGTTTTCCGCTTCCGGCTTCGACTCGGAGGCCGCCTTCTCGGCGGTGCACGCGCTTTCGAAAGACGCGGAGCGCTGCTGGCAAAGGACGTTCGCCGGGGAGACGGCTGCCATGACGGATGGGGCGCGGACGGCGGTGGAGGCCGCCGCGGCCGGCCTGCTGCGGGATTTGTGGATCCGTCAGGGCGGCGACCCGTCGATGCTTGAGACCCGCCTGACGGACGCGGGCGCGGGCCGGGAGGCCTTCACGTGGAAACTCCTGTACGCGGCTTTCTCCGTCGGCGGGCCGAAAGTATCCGCCGCCGGACGCCGGGAGATCGGGTCGCTTCCCGCGGACGAGGGGGCGGCTTTCCGCCGCGCGCTGCTTTCGGCGCTCACGGACGCGGAGGCCGCGCTGCCCGCGCAGGCGGAGGAGCTGGCCGGCCGGCTCTCCGGAACGGAACGGACGGAGATGCTCTTTCAGCTTCTCTTCCTTTCCGCGGGCTCCGGGGACGGCGCCGCAGCCGGCCACGCGAACCTGCTCAAAAAGAGCGTCCGGGGGAAGGAAGCGCAGCTGAAGGCCTTTCTCATGATCGCGGGGAATGAGGTTCCCTGGCTTTGGCAGCTCGCGGTGAGCCGGAGCCGGACGGTCATCCTCCTGGGCATCCTCCTCATGCTGGATTCGGCGCTGCTCGCGCTTCTCATGGCCGCCGAGAAGCGCTGGATACCGGACGTCAAGTGGATCGTCATCCTCCTCATCGTGGATTTCCTGCTGTTTTTCCAGATGCTTCCGATCGTCAGCATGCTGGCGAAAACCTTTTTCCCGGAGGGACGCTTTTCGCTTGAATCCGTCCGCCGGCTGTTTACCTATCCGCTGAACCTGGAGGCCATCGGGAACACGATGGCGGCTTCCCTTGCCACCATGGCGCTGGGGACGCTGATCGCCTTCCCGCTCGCGTGGCTGGTGGGCCGCACGAACCTGTACGGGCGGAAGTTTTTCCGCTCGCTGTTCGTGCTCTCCTACATGGTGCCGCCCTACGTGGGCGCCATGGCCTGGCTCCGCCTCATGAATCCGAACGTCGGGACGGTCAACCGCTGGCTGCGCTTCCTGTTCCGGCTGGGCGAGGGGCCCGGTCCCCTGAACGTCTATACGCTTCCGGGCATGATCTGGGTGCTGACGACCTTCTATTATCCGTACGCGTTCATCACGATCAGCCGGGCGATGGAGAAGATGGATCCCTCCCTGGAGGAGGCCAGCCGCATCTCCGGGGCGAGCCCGCTCAAGACGGTATGGACGGTGACCCTGCCCATGATGACGCCCTCCCTGATCGCCGGCGCGCTCCTCGTCTTCATCAGCGCGGCCAGCTGCTACGGAATCCCGTCCATCATCGGCACGCCGGGCAACGTCAGCACGGTCACGACGCGCATCGTGGAATACGGCGCCCTGGGTCAGAGGGGGCTGAACGACGCGACGGGACTCTCCGTGTTTCTGATGGCGGTGGCGCTCCTCGTGCTCTTCCTGTCGGACGTCGTCCTGGCGAAGAAGCAGTACATCACGGTCTCCGGGAAATCGGTCAGCCCCATGACGGTGGACCTCCGGGGCTTCCGCGTGCCGCTGACGGCGGCCGTGTCCCTGTTTGCCTGCGTCATGGTGCTGCTGCCCTTCGCGACGATTCTTACGACCTCCTTCAAGGCGGACGTGGGCAAATCCGTGCTGGCGCGGGGCAACTTCACCCCCGCCAACTGGACGGCGGTCTTCGCGCGGGGCGAGACGCTGTCCTGCCTCAGGAATTCGCTCGTGTTCGCGTCCGCTGCGGCGACCGTCGGGCTTCTCATCTCCTGCGTCATGAGCTATCTCCTGCAGCGCACGACGGTGCGCGGAAGGGGGATCCCGCATTTCCTGATTACGCTGGGCTCCGGGACGCCCTCGGTCGTCATCGCGCTCGGGCTGATCATGACGATGCGGGGCAGCTTCGGCGTGAATATCTACAACACCCCGTGGATTCTCATCGCCGCCTATCTCATCAAGTACCTCATGATGGGGATGCGTACGGTCGTCTCCGCGATGAGCCAGATCCACGTGTCGCTGGAGGAAAGCAGCCAGGCGGCCGGGGCGTCCTGGCTCCGCACGATGCGGAAAATCACCGGCCCCCTGATCTTCCCCTCCATCGCGGCGGGCTGGTTTCTCATCTTCATTCCGAGCTTCTACGAACTCTCCATGACGACGCTGCTTTATTCCAGCACGACCAAGACCATCGGCTTCCAGCTCTACGAGACGTGGACCTTCACGAGCCAGCCGATGAGCTGCGCGATGGCCTTCGGAATTCTGCTCGCCGTCCTTGCGCTCAACTGGCTCCTCGGCAGAATCACCGGGGGCAGATTCTCCATCTGACGCCCCCGGCGGAAAGGAAAACCTGATCATGGCAAGCGTTGCAATCCGGCACGTCACGAAGGCTTTTGACGGCCGCGCGGTGCTGAAAGACTTCGACGAGACCATCGCGGACGGGGAATTCGTGACTCTCCTCGGGCCCTCCGGCTGCGGGAAGACGACCATGCTCCGCATGATCGCCGGCTTCGAAAAGCCGACCTCCGGCGAGCTGTATATCGACGGCCGTCTCGTCTCCGGCGGGAAGACGTTCGTGCCCCCGGAGAAGCGAAACATCGGAATGGTGTTCCAGAGTTACGCGGTATGGCCGCACATGACCGTCTTCGACAATGTGGCCTATCCGCTGACGCTGCGCAGAATGCCGAAGCAGGAGCTGGCGCGGGAGGTGGAGCGCGCGCTGGAGACGGTGCATCTTCGACGGTATGCGGACCGCCTTCCGAACCAGCTTTCCGGCGGACAGCAGCAGCGCGTGGCGCTTGCCCGCGCGCTGGCGGCCGGGCCGGAACTCCTCCTGCTGGACGAGCCCCTGTCCAATCTGGACGCAAAGCTCCGGGGAAGCATGCGCTTCGAGATCAAGGAGATCCAGAAGCAGCTGGGCATCACCGTGGTCTACGTCACGCACGATCAGACGGAGGCCATGGCCATGAGCGACCGCATCTTCGTGATCCACCGCGGGACGGTGCAGCAGCGCGGCGCGCCCGCGGACGTCTACAACCATCCGGTCAACCCTTTCGTCGCGGACTTCCTCGGCCAGGTGGATTTCTTCCCGGGCGAAGCGGAAGCGGGCCGCATCGTCTTCCCCTGTATGGGCGGGCAGGTGCTGCCCTACGGC
>ONXY01000406.1 GCA_900321945.1 uncultured Eubacteriales bacterium
CGAACGCGGAGCAGGTCTCCACAATGCCGCTGTCGGTCCGCCACATGTTGGTGACGCTGGTGCCGAAGGTGGAGTAAACGTAGTTTTTGTCCGCGATGTACTGGTACAGGGCGTCCATGTTTTCCGGAGTGTGGCCCTCAATGCTGGCAGCCGTTTCCAGCAGCTCCTGCAGATGGTCGTCTTTGAATCCGTTCACGGTGCCGCCGTTCTCCCAGTTACGCTTGTCCAGCATGATCTTCCACATCTGGACGTTGCAGGTGGCGAAGGGCGTAATGCAGATGATATCGTAGGCTTCGGGATTGGTCGCATCGGTCAGGTAGGTCGCCAGTTCCTCGGTCACCAGTTCGGCGTCGAATCCGGCATCAATCAGGTAGGCCTGAATCACTTCGTCCATGGTCACGCCGGTGCCAGTGGCTACGATGCGGATGTGGGTTCCCTGGGCGTTTTCCTGGGCGATCAGATCCCGGGCTTTCTGTACGTCGTATCCGTAGTAGTCCTGCTCCGCCCAGGCGGGGTTGTAGTCGCTGAAGATCTGCATGCCCAGATCGCAGGGGACCATGGCGTTCTCATAGGCGATCTCGTTCACGGCGTCCTTGTCGATGGCATATCCGACGGCCCGGCGCAGGTTGTCGTTGGCCAGGGGACCGGCGGAGGACAGGTAGAAAAAGTACTGGTTTGTTCCGGGAACGATCGCGTGGGTGATGTTGCTGTATCCGGCCAGCTGCTTGATGGAGCTGGCAGCCATATCGAACATGAAGTCAATGCTGCCGGTTTCCAGCGCGACTTCCTGCTGAGAGTTTTCGGGGATGCACTTGATTTCGATCACGTCGACGTTCTGCGCGGCATAGGGGCCTTTCAGGCTGTCGTCCGTCTGCCAGTAGCTTTCGTTTTTCTCCAGGGTCACGGTAGCGCTGTTTACAAATCCGGTTACCTTGTAGGGGCCGGTGCCGATGAGCAGGGTCGCCATCTGGTCGCCGCTGTCCTCAAAGGCTTTCCGGGAGATGACGGCCGCGTAGTTCAGAACCATGTCGAAATCACCGAACTCATTGGAGGTCAGGTTGTAGATCACGTTGTAGTCGTCCACCTTCTCCACGCCTGTCACCTTGTTGTAGTAGGCGTTCAGGGAGCCGCTTGCCTGGATCTGTTCGTAGCTGAAGATCACGTCGTCCGCGGTGATGTGGTTGCCGGCGGTGTCGTAGATATTGTCGAAGAGGGTTACCTGGAACCGGTATCCGTCTTTATCAATCTGCTTCCATTCTTTGGCCAGCAGGGGAACTACGTTGCCTTCCTGGTCGAAGCGGCCCAGGGTCTCGAACACGCTGGTCGCATAGAACAGATTCTTGGCCGGGCTTTCCGCCTGGAAGGGGGACATACTGGTGATGGCGTAGTTCCATCCGATATTGATCTGGGTTCTGCCGTCCGCGGTGGAGCGGGTGTCCGCCAGCACGGAAGCGGGGACGAGCAGGGCCATCAGGATGGCGAGGGTCAGGGCGAGGATGCGGGTCTTTTTCATGGATGGTACCTTCCTTTCTTTTTGTCATTCTCTGCTGTATTCTCTTCAGCACCTCTTGCTGATGGTCAAAGGATAGCAGGAAAAAGACATTTTCGCTGAGCAGAAATGCGTGCCGCCTCATCAGTTTTGATTATGCGTTGCGGAGAAAATCACTTGTTTTTTGCCTGAAAAAGGCTTTATAATGGGATGGGTATAAAAATGATTTATGGGGGCATCCAAAAATGGTGAGCAGTCTGGATCTGTACCAGGTTTTTTTCCATACGGCCCGCTGCTGCAGCGCTTCCCAGGCGGCGGAAGCCCTTTTTGTTTCGCCCTCTTCTGTCAACCGCGCCCTGAAGCAGTTGGAATCCCAGCTGGACCTGCAGCTCTTCATCCGCTCTTCCACCGGCCTGAAGCTGACCAGCGAGGGCGAAATGCTCTATCAGAAGCTTATTCCGGTCTTTGAAATGCTGGAGGAAGCGGAACACTCCGTCACCGAGCTGAAAAACGTCTCTTCCGGCTCCCTCCGGGTCGCTGTCAACGACCTCGCGGCGGAATGGATCGTTTCCCTGGCCCGGGATCATATCGCCCGCCAGTATCCCGGCTTCGCCCTGGCCGTCAGCACCCTCGATATGGAGGATATGCTCCGGATCCTGGATGCGGGCTATGTGGATCTGGCCGTCATTTTTGAGCAGAACAACGGGGATTATACCTTCACCGACAGCAGGATCCGGGATCTGGAAATCTCCCGCACTTTTTACGGCGAGTTTCAGGACAGCTTCTATACCGGGCCGGGCTCTGGCATCCCGGCGGAAGGGAATGTCAGCCTGCAGGAGCTCTCAGCCCTGCCGTTCATCTGCCCGGTCACGCCCTCCCCCGCCGTGTCCCGCTATCTCAGCGTGCTTCGGCCGCAGGGGCTCACCGATCGGGATTTTCCGGTGGACGGCCCGCGGCATCGCCTGCAGCTCACCTGCATGAACCTGGGCTTCAGCTATTTCCCGGATTATTTTGTCCGCCAGGAAGTTCGGAACCGGCGAATTCGCAAGGTGCAGGGAGATTTTCCCACCGGTTCCTCCGTCCTGTACGCCCTTTCCAGCAAAAAGCACCCCGCTACCGGGGCGATGAACTATTTCCTGAAGCTCTTTCTGCAGCCTGTTTTCTGATAGGAAGGAGGCCCGTCCTTGTCCGCGTTCGACAATCTCGCGTACTTTCGCGCATTCTATCAGGTAGCCCGGGGACGAAGCATCAGCCAGGCAGCCCGGGCGCTGGATGTATCCCAGCCCGCGGTCAGCGCCAGTATCAAGTCGCTCGAAAATCGACTGGGCTGCCCGCTTCTGGTCCGTACCGCCAGGGGGTCCGAGCTGACACCGGAAGGAACGGTTCTCTTTCAGGAGCTCGAGCCGGCCTTCGGGCATATTGAGCGCGCCCTGGCCCGGATTCAGGAGCTGAAGGAACTGCAGACAGGCCTGATCCGGATCGGCTTTGACGGGCTTGTTTCCTCGCTGGTCCTGAAGGACGCCCTCGCATCATTTAAGGAAGCCCATCCTGGTGTAAGCCTGATTCTCAGCAAGATCTACCTGCCGGAAATCCTGCAGGATCTGGAACGGGGAATGATCGACTGCGCGGTCCTGTGCACCATCCAGGCCCCCTTTGACGGCCATGAGAAATATCAGGACCTGATCGGAAGCAGTTCCTTCACCGCCTGGCCCATCACCAGCCTGGTCGATGATTTCGTCGTCGGCCCGAAGTACGCCGCCCTGTCTGGGGGCTATACGCCCATAAGCCGCCTGGCCGACGTGCCGCTGATCTATCCCACCATCGAGGTTCAGGGCTCGGAGTATTACACCTCCATTCTCAGCAAGCTGGCGAAGCC
>ONXY01000323.1 GCA_900321945.1 uncultured Eubacteriales bacterium
AGACCCCCGTGACGATCGGAGCGCCGCCGGAGGAGGGGGAACCGGAAACGCCGGAAGCGACACCGGAGGCGCCGGAAGGACCCGAAGAAACGCTGGAAACAACGCCCGGCGCCAGCCAGGACGAAGATGAATGGCTGCTGCACGAGCTGATGACGCCCGCGCCGCAGAAGAAGGAAGACCAGTTTACCCCGGCCCACGGCAGCCCCTACGAAGGGAAGGACACGTCGTTCAACTACTGGACCGTGCCGATGGACATCACCGACGAGCACACGATCTGGCGGGCGCTGACCTCCCCGATCACGGTCATCGACAACGGGAAGACGGAAAAGGCCCAGATCGTTCTCCGCTCCGGCCCCTCCCAGGACAGCACGGGCGTCGGATCGGTGACCTGCATGACCCAGGGCGTGCACGTGCTGGAGCGGGGAGAGGAATGGTCCCTGGTGGAGTGCTACTCCTCCTCCTTCCACGATTCGCCGATCCTGAACTGGAACACCCTTGTGCAGGGATACGTGCTGACGGATTACCTGAAGGAGATCACGCCCAACCAGGAGCTCGGGTACGTGGTCGACAAGCTGACGCAGCGGCTGTACGTGTTCATGGAAGGGCACCTGTATTCCACGCTGCTGATCTCCACCGGGCTGAGCAACCCAAGGCAGCCCTACAACGAAACCCGCAGCGGCGACTTCCTGATGACCAGCAAGGTCGGCACCTTCGCGTCCGACAACCTGAAGTGCGGGCTGGCGATCCGCTTCAACAAGGGGGATCTGCTGCACGAGGTGCCCTATATCACCCAGGAGGACGGAAGCAGGAACTACAAGATCTGCGAGCCCAAGCTCGGGACCAAGGCCAGCCACGGATGCATCCGGGTCCAGCGGAAACGGACCCCGGAGGACGTGAACATGAGCTGGATCTGGGAGCATCACGCCAACAACACCCGCATCTTCATCTGGGAGGACTGGCAGGGGCGTCAGATTCCCTATCCGGCGGAAGACCATCTGGTGTACTACAACCCCAAAGGCGGGGCGTATTATCACAGCGCGGACCACTGCTCCAGCGTCCAGCGGCGGGACATCGTGTTCGAGCCCTTTCCGTACAGCGAGCTGGATCAGGAGCCCTACGCGAAGCTGAAGTGGTGCGAATACTGCGCGCCGGTGCTCCGGAAGGCGGAGATCGACGAAATCAACGCCATGTACGCGCCGGGCGGAGACCACGATCCGGTGATCACCGAGGCGCGGAAAACCTGCCCCCGTCCGCTGAAGTAAGCCGTCCGGAGGATCGGGGATTCCGGACAGGACCTGACAGGATCTTTCAGACAGAGGTTAGGAAATGAACATTGTAGACATTGTCATTCTGGGCATTCTGGGGCTCAGCGTCCTGGTGGGGCTGTATCGGGGCTTCGTGGCCTCCGTGGCCTCGCTGGGCGGCTGCATCCTTTCCCTGGGGCTCAGTTTCTGGCTGAATCCCATGCTGGTGGCATGGGTGCGGGACAATACCGGCCTGGTGAACACGCTGATGTCGTTTACAGACGCCGGAACCCGCATCGGGGACCGTTCGCTGGCCGCCGCGGAGGTGGCCGGGCTGGACGGGACCGGGATCGCCGACATCCTGTCCCGGGTCAATCTGCCGGCCCCGCTGAACACGCTGCTGCAGAACAACCTGGAAAAGCAGGTGTTTCAGCCCTCCCACATGACCTCGGTCGGGGATTATGTTTCCCAGACGATCGTCGGCTCCGTGCTGAACGTGATCTGCTTTCTGCTGTGCTTCCTGGCCTGCTTCCTGGTGCTGCATTTCCTGCTGAACTTTATCAAGGCGGTGTTCCGCTTTCCGGTGCTCAAGCAGCTCAATTCCCTGGCCGGCGGCGCTTTCGGGCTGGTCCGCGGCGCGCTGCTGTGCTTCCTGGCCTTCGCCCTGCTGCCCCTGATCCAGACCATGGTGCCGATTGAAGGCATCGGCGAGCTGGTGGCGGAGAGTACGCTGGCGCCGCTGTTCAACAGCACGCAGCTAATCATGGCGATTATGAACGGACATTTCTGAACAACCTTTCAGAAATGAAAAGGAAAGTTTTTCTTCCTCCCGCTCCGCGGGAGG
>ONXY01000294.1 GCA_900321945.1 uncultured Eubacteriales bacterium
AGCATGGCCCGGGCGATGGTCAGCAGCTGCTTCTGCCCCTTGGAGATGTTGCCCCCGTCCTCGCTGACGACGGTGTCGTAGCCCTGCGGCAGGCGCATGATGAACGGATGGATCCGGGCCGCCTTCGCCGCGGCCACCACCTCCTCCATCGTGGCGTTCTCCTTTCCGTAGGCGATGTTCTCAAAAATCGTCCCGTGGAACACCCAGGTGTCCTGCAGCACCATGGCGTAGGCGCTCCGCACGCTGCGCCGCGCGGCGGCGCGGATATCCTGCCCGTCCACGCGGATCACGCCGCTGTCCGGGTCGTAAAACCGCATGAGCAGGTTGATGATGGTCGTTTTCCCGGCGCCGGTGGGGCCGACGATGGCGGTCAGCTTCCCGGCCGCCGCCTCAAGGTTCAGATCGTGCAGAATGGTTTTTCCGGGCTCGTATCCGAAAACCACGTGCTCCGCGGCGACGTCCCCGCGCACGTTGGAGAGCGGCGCCGCCTCCGGCAGGTCGGCGCTTTCCTCCTCCTCGTCCAGCAGGGTGAAGACCCGCTCCGCCGCGGCCAGGGCGGAGAAGAGCTCGTTGAAAACCTCCGCCACCGCGTTGATGGGACCCGCGAACTTCCGGCTGTACAGCACGAAGGACGAAACCTTCCCCAGATCGATCGCGCCGTTCAGATACAGCACGCCGCCCAGCAGTCCGATCAGACTGAGACCCAGGTTGTTGATGGCGCCCATGGTGGGCCCGATGGTGACCCCGTAATGCTCCGCGTCGGAAAAAGCGTCCGCCGCATCCTGATTGATCCGGGCGAAACGTTCGTCCACCCGGTTTTCATAGGCGTAGGCCAGGATGGTTTTCTGACCGGACAGCATCTCCTCCACAAAACCGTTCATCGCGCCGTAGCTCTTCGACCTTTTCGCGTAGCGCGGCTGGGTCTTCCGGCGCATATGCACGGTATAGCTCACCGCCACGGGCACCGTGACCAGCGTCAGCGCCGAAAGCGGCAGGGAGATCGTGATCATCATCACCAGACTGCCGGCGACCGTAACGACGCTTGAAAGAATCTGGACGATATCCGTGGCCATGCTGGTGGAAATCACGTCGATGTCGTAGCTGACCCGGCTGATGATGTCCCCGGCCTGATGCCGGTCAAAATAGCCCACGGGCAGCCGCATCAGCTTGTCGAACACGTCCTGCCGCATCCTGCGGGAAACCCGCCGGCTGACGACGGTCATGACGACGCTGATGCCGAAACCGAGCAGGGCGGATCCGACGTAGCACAGCAGCATCAGCCCGGCGTCCCGCCGGACCGCGTCGAAATCGACCTTCCCCGGTCCGGCCGCCGCTTCCCGGATCGCGGATCCGGCCAGGCTCGGCCCCCACAGGTTCAGAAGGTTGCCGCACAGGCTCAGGACGAGCACCCCGGCGATCACATAGCGCCAGGGGCCCAGATAGTTCAGCATCCGGAGGAGCGTGCCGCGGGTGTCCTTCGGCTTTCTCATGACGGTGTCCCGGGCCATTCACACCACCTCCTCGCTCATCTGCGTGCGGTAGATGTCCCGGTATTCCGGACAGGAGGCCATAAGCTCCTCATGGGTTCCCCTGCCGATCGTCTCCCCCTCGTGAAGCACAAGAATCTCGTCCATGGACAGGATCGAGGAAATCCGCTGGGCGATCACGACGGTCGTCGCGCCGCCATGGTGCTCCCGGACCGCCCGGCGCAGCCGCGCGTCCGTCCGGTAGTCCAGCGCGGAGGACGCGTCGTCCAGGATCAGGATCTCCGGTTCCGCCGCCAGCGCCCGGGCGATCAGCAGGCGCTGCTTCTGTCCGCCGGAGAAGTTCGCGCCGCGGATGGCCGCCCCGTGCTCGTAGTCGTCCTCATACTCCTCGATGAAGCCCCTGGCCCGGGCGTCCTGCGCCGCGCGGCGCAGCGCCTCGTCGCTGACGTCCCTGCCGAAGGATACGTTTTCCCGGATGGAATCGGCGAAGATCACGTCGTTCTGGAACACCACGCCGAACTTCCGGTGCAGTTCGTCCCGCTCATAGGCGCGGACGTCCTTCCCGTCCACGAAGACGTGCCCCTCCTGCGGGTCGTAGAAGCGCATGAGCAGGTTGACGATGCTGGTCTTCCCGCTACCGGTGGCGCCTATGATCCCCAGGCTTCCGCCCTTCCGGACGCGGAAGGAGATATCCTTCAGGCACTGCTGGCGTTTCTCTCCCAGAAACTGTCCGTGCTCCTCCTCCGGAGAATCCGCATCGTAGTTGAAGGTTACGTGATCAAAGATCAGCATCCCCTCCCCGGGGGCTTCCGCGGTCCGATCCGCCGGCAGCGGCGTCAGCTCCTCCGGCAGGCCGGTGACCTCCGCGATGCGGTTCGCGGAGGCGTTGGCCTTGGACATCATCATGAAAATCCGGTTCAGGCCCATGACGCCCATCAGGATCATATTGAAATAGGTCAGAAAGGCCAGAATGACGCCGGGGGCGGTCTGCCCGTCGTTGACTCTCCGCGCGCCGATCAGCACCACCAGCGTCAGTCCGATGTTCAGAAAAAGGGTCACGATGGGGCCCGGCAGGCTCATGATGACGCTGGCTCTGACCTCCTGACGCGCCATCCGGCCGTTCGCCTCGGAATACCTCCGCTCCTCGTACGGTTCCTTGCTCAGCGCCTTTACGACGCGGATGCCGGTGATGCTCTCCCGCATCAGGCGGACCAGCACGTCCATCCGCCGCTGCACCTCGTCGTACAGGGGGATTCCCTTCCAGGAAACGAAGCAGACCAGCAGAATCATGACCGGCGCCATGACGCAGAGGATCATCGCCAGGCCGGTGTCCATGGTCAGCGTGATCGCGATGCCGCCCAGGAGCATGATCGGCGCGCGGATACCCATGGTCTGGATCATGCGGATGAAGTTCTGGACGTTGTAGGTGTCGCTGGTCATTCTGGAGATCAGGGACGGCAGGCCGATCCGGTCCATCTGGCTGCCGGACAGGTTCAGGGCTGTGTGGAACAGATCCCGCCGGACGGCGAATGCGCTGTTCTTCGCCACCCGGACGCTCATCCGGTTGGCCGTGACATTCAGAACCCGCGTCACCAGCGTCAGCAGAAGCATCACGCCGCCCCACGCCGCCACGGGCCAGGCGTTTTCCGCCGCGGGAACCACATGGTCCAGCAGATGCTCCAGCACATAGGGCAGCAGCAGCTCCGTTCCCGTACCCAGCAGTTTCACCAGCATGACCGCCGGCACAAACCATCTGTACGGCCGGATATATTTCAGAATCAGCTTCATGGATGCGGCGCTCTCTCCTTTGAACCCGGAATATGCCTTTCCGCGGGCCGTCGTCATTCCCTCTCGGACTCATTCTACTCTGGAAATTCCTTTTTCCGCAAGAAGCGTCCGGGTGCTTTTTTTGTTTTTTCGCCGGGCCGGTTCCCGCGCGGACCGCTGTTCCGGATATTCCGGGAAATAAAAAAGCCCGGAATGCACGCGGGTGCATTCTGAAGGCTCTGCGGGGATATTTTTCTTCGGGGGCGTCCCGGCCGCCGGCCGTCCGGTACGGACGGGCCTGCCGGGGCGGCCGCGGCTTATGCGAATCTCAGCTCGTCCAGCGTGTACCGAATCACTTCGTCCACGGAATCCTCGTCGTCCTTCGGGGACGCCAGCCAGGGATGGGCTTCCTCCCAGGAGGACTCCTGCGTTTCCATGGTTTCATCATTCATCGGTGATCCACTCCTTCTGCGGTTGTCAGTGCCACAACAGATTGTATCCGCAGACAGAGAAAAGCACAATATCCAAACTGGTTCTTTTTCTGTACTTTTCTTCCGGGTGGAGTTCCGGAACGGTCTTCTCAGAACCCGGTCTCCCGGATGAATTCCGCCAGGTTCCGTCCGTAAACCTCCGCGCCGAGGGCGTTGGGATGCAG
>ONXY01000508.1 GCA_900321945.1 uncultured Eubacteriales bacterium
GAAGCGGACCGGATCCGTCTGGATCTTTCCTGCGCCGCCCTTTCCGCCGGGGAGGAGGAACCGCTGCAGTTTCTCGTCCCGGCGGTGAACGGCGCGGATACGGTTTTTGAAAGCGGCTGGCCCGGGGAGGAGTGGACGCTCTCCCCCGGGCAGCCGGCGCGCGGGGAGCTTCAGGTTCTCCTGCCGGAAGACGCCGCCGCGCCGTATACGCTGACTCTCCGGTTCGCTTTCGGCGGACTTCTTTCCACCCCCGCGTCC
The DNA here is from genome assembly GCA_900321945.1 of uncultured Eubacteriales bacterium. The sequence continues at coordinate 259 of ONXY01000508.1, forward strand.
CTGCCGGTCCCTGAAACGGCGGATGCCGTCCCGGCTTCTTTCGGCGGCGCGGAGCCGCAGGTGATTTCCCCGGAAATCGCGTGGGAGGCCGCCGGGGATCCGGAAGGCTTCCGGGTGGAGGACGGCATTCCGGCGGAAGCGGTTCCCCGGGTGGAGGTATCCCTCGCGTGGTTCTGCCTGCGCACGGAGGAAGGATTATTTGTTCCCTTCTCCTGCGCTCCTCTCACGGCCGGTCCGGACGGCCGGTATTCCGCGGTCAGCCGCGGAACGGCCCTGTTCTTTACGGACGCGGACGAATCCCCTCTCTGCTTCCGGGAAACCGAACGGGACGGGATCCTCCGCTTTGAGCCGGACGCGCTCACCCTGGTGGGTGAAACGGTTTATTTTGCCACTCTCGATTTCGCGGTCGTCCCGGACGGTCAGGGATACGCGCTGGCGGAGCAGACCCTGCACGCCACAGAGCTCGGCGGTGATTATCCGGCGGCCCCGCTGGTCCTGTTTGAGGCGGCGGAACCGCTGTACACCGAATTCGCCTGGACCGGCGACGAGCTGGTCACGGAACGGACCCACGTCCCCTCCCTGCCGCTGGACCGGCCGCTGGGGCTGCGTCTCGTTCCCGCCGCTTCCCTGGGCGAGGTCTGGGGAATCTGCGAATACGATCTGTCCGACGGCAGCCGGATCTATCACGAACCGGTTCTTCTGAAAGGCCGCTGAAGCTCCGGGCCACCCGGAGCGGACGGCACGGAATACGCTCGGACTGTCTCAGATTACTGAGGCAGTCCTTTTTCTGTGCCGGCGAAAGCGCGGATCCCCGGCGGCGGAGCGTTTCCGGCCGGTTCCGTTGCGAAAAAACCGGGCGGCTTTTCAGCCGCCCGGCATGGATTTCCTTCTCCTCAGGTTTCCGGATCCTGCAGGACGAACCGCAGGCGCACCGGGTTGTGATCGGAGCAGACGAACCGCTGATCCAGCGTCTCCACGGATTCCGCCCGCACGTTGGCGGATACGATAAACCCGTCGATCAGGTAGAACTGGAAGCCCTCGTCCGCCTCCCCGGCGTACGCCCGGTCCAGGGAGCGGCAGGTCGGAACGGAAGGATCCATGAGAAGCGAAAACCCTTCGCCGAAATCCGCCGCGTCGATCTCTCCGGGCTGCCATTTTCCCTCGTAAACCGGGTACCGGCTGCTGTCGACGTTCGTAAACCGCTGATTGAAATCGCCGCCCGCGATCACGTAGTTCCCTTTGTCGTATTCTTCCCGCATCAGCGTTTTCAGCTGCCGCGTCTGCGCTTCCTTGCCCTCCCCGCTGTCGTACGCCTCCAGATGCAGGTTGATCAGCACCAGCTCCGCCTCCGTTCCCTGCAGCGGGATCCGGCTGACCAGCAGGCAGCGCTTCAGGTTCACGATCCGTACCGGCCAGGAGAACGGACACGGGAGCGATATTCTCTCCGCCTCCCTGATTTCCGCCCGGCTTAACGTATAGAGTCCGCTTTCGACGTGTCCGATCGGCGGAACCGGATACGGCACGTACAGGGAGTGAAAGTTGTACGCGAAGGCCTCCGCCCCGTCCGGCATCGCCCCGCGCAGCGCGTCGCGCTCATCCGTCCGGTAGCTCCGGTCCGACTTCGCGTCCACCTCCTGCAGGATGATCAGATCCGCGGCCGTCTCCTTCAGCGCGTCCCGGATTCCCTCAAGGTTCCGCCGCACCCGGTCCCTGTCCGCGGTATACACGGAGGTTCCGCCGTCCATGAAGAAGTCCGCGTTGTCCCCCAGCGCGCCGTAGCCGCAGTTCCAGGAGATCAGCGTCAGCTCCTCCCCGGTCTTCAGCGCCGCTTCCGCGTCGTGGGCGGCGATGACGGTTTCCCTCTCCGCCGGCCGGTATTCCATGGCCGTCAGAACGCCCAGCCCGGCCATGACCAGCAGAATGAGGATCAGCAGGATTTTCACACAGATCTTTACCGCTTTTTTCATCTTTGTTCCGTTCCTTTCCGGTTCCTTTATCCGGAATCTTACACCCCGCCGCCCGGTTTGTAAAGCCGTCCCGGAGGATTCGCCGCGGCATGCCCGGAACCGGCGGCGCCGCCGTTGCAAAACCGTCCTTCTTCGCGTATACTTTTACCGTACGGCCCGGACGTCGGGTGTCCCGCCGCAGTCGCGGCCGGCCGGACCGATGACGCCGGAGAAGAACGGAGGAAAATGAAGATGATTGTCGTAGCGAAAGACGGAAGCGGCGATTTCACGAGCCTGCAGGCCGCCGTGGACTCCGTTCCCGCCGCCGCCGGCCGGAGCCCTTCCCTGATTCTGATCCGCGCCGGGGAATACCGGGAGAAAGTCGTGATTCACCGGGA
>ONXY01000049.1 GCA_900321945.1 uncultured Eubacteriales bacterium
ATTGTTTACAAAGATCACGGTGATCTTCTCGCCCCGGGTCGCCGCGTGGACGATCTCCGCCGCGCCGATGGAGGCCAGGTCGCCGTCGCCCTGATAGGTGAAGACGATATTGTCGGGATTCACGCGCTTGCAGCCGGTGGCGACGGCCGGAGCCCGGCCGTGGGCGGCTTCCATCATGTCCGTGTTGAAATAGTTGTAGGCGAACACGGCGCAGCCCACGGGGGCGATGCCGATGGTTCTGCCCTGAATGCCCAGCTCGTCGATGGCTTCGGCCACCAGGCGGTGAATGATGCCGTGGGTGCAGCCGGGGCAGTAGTGAAGGGGCGTGTCCGTCAGGACCTTCGTCTTTTCATATACAACAGCCATGCCTTACTTCCCCTCCTTCGCCAGATTTTCCACCTGGGTGACGATCTCCCGCACGGTGGGCACGATGCCGCCGGTGCGGCCGAAGAAATGAACCGGAACCTTTCCGTTTACGGCCAGGCGCACGTCGTCCACCATCTGGCCCATGCTCATTTCCACGGTGAGGAAGGCCTTCGCGTGCTCGGCCGCCCGCGCGATCGGCTCGTTCGGGAAGGGCCAGAGGGTGATCGGCCGGATCAGGCCGGCCCTGATCCCTTCCGCGCGCAGCTTCCGCATGGCGCTGCGGGCGATGCGGGCGGTGGTGCCGTAGGCGGCGATCACGTAGTCCGCGTCCTCCGTCATCTCCTCCTGCCAGCGGCATTCGGTCTTCTCCATGACGGCGTATTTCTCATACAGGCGGTTTACCTGCTTTTCCAGCACGGCCGGATCGATGTACAGGGAGTTGACGACCGCGCGCTCCCGGCCGCAGCCGGGCGTCCAGCCCGTGGCGGCCCAGGTCTTCTCCGGCAGATCCTCCGGCTTATGATAATCGGGCATCTCCACCGGCTCCATCATCTGGCCGATCAGACCGTCGCCCATGATGAGCACGGGGTTGCGGTATTTGTCCGCCAGGTCGAAGGCCTTCTGGGTCAGCTCAACGGCTTCCTGCACGGAGGAGGGGGCCAGCACCAGCATCCGGTAATCCCCGTGGCCGCCGCCCCGGGTGGACTGATAGTAGTCGCTCTGGGCGGGCTGAATGGAGCCCAGGCCGGGGCCGCCGCGCACCATGTTGACGATCACGCAGGGCAGCTCGGCGCCGACGATGTAGCTGATGCCCTCCTGCTTCAGGGAGATTCCGGGGGAGGAGGACGAGGTCATGACCCTGGCCCCCGCGCCGGCCGCGCCGTACACCATGTTGATGGCGGCGACTTCGCTTTCAGCCTGCAGGAAGCAGCCGCCCTCGATCTTCGGCAGCCGCCTGGACATGTATTCGGGAATCTGGTTCTGAGGGGTGATGGGATAGCCGAAGAAAAAACGGCAGCCCGCCTGAACGGCGGCCTCGGCGATGGCCTCATTCCCCTTCATGAGCATTTTCTGTCCCATGGTAAACACTCCTTTTACTTTTCGACCCGGATCACTGCGTCGGGGCACATGCGCGCGCAGAAGGCGCAGGCGATGCATTTGCTCTGATCGGTAACGGCGATGGGATGATACCCCCGGGAATTGATCTCCTTGCTGAGGGCCAGAATCTTCTTCGGACAAACGTCGGCGCAGAGCCCGCAGCCTTTGCAGGTCTCCCGGTCGATGGTCAGCAGAGCCATGGCTTTTCCGCCTCCTTCCATTGGGAATAAACAGAATTATAGCCGCTCCGCGGCGAAGGCGTCAATATAAAACAGAAAAAAAGCACGCGGGAAAGTCCGGAAATCCGGCGGCTTTTCACCGATAAGCCGTCAGCCCTCCGGGGACTGAATCAGCGTTTTCAGATACGCCCCGAGCAGCTCCCCGGCCGCGCGGTTCCACTCCGCGCCCGGATGATCCCTGGCGCCGCAGTCCTCCGGCCCGTAATCCGGAAGGGAGAAGGCGTATACTTCCTTCATGCCTTCCGCCCGGGCCGCCTCGACCGCGCCGGCGGCGATTTCCGGATGATTTCCGCTGTCCGGCAGAATCCATACGATCTTCGCGCCGGGATTGTTCTTCCGGATTTTCCGGATCAGGCGCAG
>ONXY01000302.1 GCA_900321945.1 uncultured Eubacteriales bacterium
GCGATTTTGTTGGTCTGAAGCCGGTTCAGAACCCAGCCGAATTCCTGCTCCGTCATGTAGGCGCAGTTATCCATGGCGGCGCGGTCGCAGACGATGAGGATCCGGCTGTCCCTCATGGTTCCGGCGATGTCCGCGAAAGCTTTCTCCTTCGCCAGCTGCAGCTGTATCAGGTGCCACTGGAAGTCCCGGTTGGATTCGTTCAGCCACGGCGCGGCTCCGCCCGTAATGAGCTGCGTCGCGGTTTCGTCCACGAAGAGAACCGAGTAGCCCATTTTCGTGAACGCGTTCTGAATCCAGCTCATGGCGGTGGATTTACCCGCGCAGGGTCCGCCGGTGACGACGATTTTCGTAATCCGCTTCCCGGGAGCGTCCGGGCTGAGCAGTTCGTCGACGGACACCCCGAGCGCTTCGGCGATCCGGCGCACGAGATCCAGACCGGGGACTTCCCGATCGTTCTCCCAGTCGTCGGCCGTTCCCCGGGGCACCCCGGTTTTCTCCTCCAGCTGAGACGCCGAAAGGCCGGCCCGGACGCGCAGCTGTCGCAGACGGCCGCCGAATTCGATACTCTTCACCGATGCCACCTCCGGATTCCTTTTCTCTTTTCAGAACGGCGCGGAATTCCGCGCTCCCTCCGGAGAATTGTATCATTTTCCGCCGGATGTTTCAACCGGCGGGGTTTACGTGAACCATGATATGCTTGATTTCCGGGAAATTCCGTTCCACCTGGTCATGAACCCTTTCGGCGATGGCGTGGCCTTCGCCCACCGTTTTGTTCCGGTCCACCCCGATTTCCAGATCCACATACACCTTGTTCCCGAACCGGCGCGTGTGCACGACGTCCACGCCTTCCACGCCCTCCTGCCCGGCGGCGAACTCACGCAGCTTTTTCTCGTATTCCGGCCCGCAGGAAACGTCCATCATGTTCTGCACCGCGTCCTTCAGGATGTCGAAGGCCACCTTCAGGATGAATATGCAGATGACGACGCTGGCCACGGAATCCAGCACCGGGAAGCCCAGCATGGCTCCGCCGATTCCGATCAGGGACCCGATGGATGAGAAGGCGTCGGAACGATGATGCCAGGCGTCCGCCATGAACGCGGGAGAGTTCAGAAGCCGCGCGTAATGCCGGGTATACCAGTACATGCCCTCCTTCGCGGCGATGGAAACGACCGCCGCGATCAGCGCGACGGCTCCGGGGACGGCCAGCTCGTCGTAACGGCCGGAGAAGATGTTTTCCAGGCCGGCCTTACCGATTCCGAAACCGGTTACGAGCAGAATCCCGCCCAGAACGACGGACGCCACGCACTCGGCGCGTTCGTGCCCGTAGGGATGCTCCTGATCCGCGGGGCGTTTCGACAGCTCCGCGCCCAGAAAAGCGATAAACGTGGCGAACACATCCGACAGCGAATGAACCGCGTCGGAGACCATGGCGCCGGACTTTCCGAAGATTCCGGCAAAGAGCTTGAACGCCGTCAGGACGATGTTTCCGAAAACGCCGACGGCGGTCACATTCCGGATCATTTTCTTTTCTTCCATTTCACTCCGCCCTTTCTCTCAGGCCGGCGGCCGGACTCCCGGCTCCATACGGAAAAGACACACCGGCAGGACTGCTTTCTGTCCCGCAGATGTGTCTCTGTAAGCTTTCCTCATCTGCTGCCGCATACACGACCCGGCCGCGCGGCCTGATCCCGCCGCCGCCTGTTCAGCCGCGCCGCCGGCTTCCTTCCGGGAACCCGGGACGGCACGAAGCGTACTTAAGGAGTTTATATACGAACCGCGGAGGATTGTCAAGACCGATCCGGGAAAACGCCGGTCATCCGATCAGCCCTTCGCGCCTCATGATTTCCAGCAGCTTTCTGTCGTCCTCCGCGTCCGCCCGCGGCAGAGGGAAGGACGGGAAGGACTGTATGCCGATCCCCCGGAGCTCCATCGCGCGTTTGATATACGGCACAAAGGGCGTTCCCACGCCGTAAATGCTCATCAGGCGGTCTATTTTCCGCTGGCCTTCCGCCACCGCCTCCAGGTCGCCGCGCCGGACGGCGGAGGCCCACGCGCCGGTGATCTCCGGAGCGAGGTTGGACAGCCCGGCGATACATCCGTCGCCGCCCGAGAGCACGTTGTGCGCGAAGTTGTCGTCGAACCCGGAATAGATTTCGAAATCCGGCCGGTACGGCTTTACCGCCTTGATAAGCTCACGCGTGTGATCCATTGCGGAAACGGTGTCCTTGCACCCGGCTATATTCTTATGCCGGAGGGCGAGACGCTGAACGACGTCGGCCGGGATCTGGTATCCCGTGCGGTCCGGGAAATTATAGAGGTACAGCTTTCCGGGTATCTCCCGGGCCAGCGTGTCGTAGTACTCCTCCACGCTGAAGCCGCCGAGAGCGAAGTAATAGGGAGGCACCACGATGACCGCGTCCGCGCCTTCCCGGAGCGCGTATTCGGACAGGGAAACCACATTCCCGGCCACCGTATCGGCCGTGCCGACGATCACGGGCACCCGGCGGGCAACCTTTTCGACCGCCAGAGAAATCAGACGCTTCTTCTGCTCGACGGAGAAAGCGAAGAACTCGCCGATGCTGCCCAGAATCAGGATTCCGTCGACCCCGCCCTGAATCAGGTGCTCGTACAGGGCTTCGGCGCCTTTTTCGTCAATCGTTCCGTCCGCGTTCAGCGGCGTTACCGCCGGCGTGATATATCTGACCATCTCTTTTCCTCCTTTTTCAGTATCCGGCGCCTTTCATGGCGGACAGCGCCGACTCGGTATACCGCTTCAGAACGCCTTTCCGGACCGGCGGCACGCGGAGCGGCATGGTTTCCTTCCGCTTCTCCAGCACCTCCGAGGCTCTTTCGGCCCCGACAATTTCCCCCTGAATGCCTACGACGTTCAGGCTTCTCTTTTCGATATCATATTCCACGATGTCCCCGTCGCAGAGGTACGCCAGCGGCCCCCCCGCCGCGGCTTCCGGGGAAACGTGGCCGATGGCGGCGCCTCTTGTCGCGCCTGAAAAACGGCCGTCCGTCACCAGAGAGACGGAACCGTTCAGCTTCCGGTCGCACACGATGGCCTCCGTGGTCATCAGCATTTCCGGCATCCCGGACCCGCGGGGGCCTTCATAGCGGATCACCAGGATTTCCCCCGGGCTGATCTCTCCCCGGACGACCGCGGCGTGGGCGTCCTCCTCGCTGTCGTAGACCCGGGCCGTTCCCCGCAGGCTCCGCATATTCTCCGCGCAGGCGCTGTACTTGATCACCGCGCCTTCCGGCGCGAGATTGCCTTTGAGAACCGCGACGGACCCTGTCTCCTCCGCTTTTTCCGGAGGGAGAATCACGTCTTCCCGTTCCAGCCCGTAATTGTGCAGATAGCCTGCCCCCCGCTCAAAAAAGCCGCTGTTCCGAATGTCCTCCAGGTTTTCGCCCAGCGTTTTCCCGGTGACCGTCAGGACGTTCAGATCCAGGTACTCCCGCAGCAGCCACTGAACTGCCGGGACGCCGCCGGCAAACCAGAAGGATTCCGTCAGATGCTTCCCGCTGGGGTTGATGTTCCCGATATGCGGAACCACCCGGCTCACTTCGTCGAACAGGGCGACGTCCAGCTCAATTCCCAGTTCCCGGGCAATGGAGGGAAGATGCAGCGTGGCGTTCGTCGATCCTCCGATCGCGCTGTGAACGACGACCGCGTTCCGGAAGGCCGCGGGCGTCATGATATCCGACGGCCGGATTCCCTTTTCCGCCAGGCGGACGACGGCTCTGCCGGCCTGCCGGGCATAGGCCGCCATGTCCCGCATCGTCGCGGGAACCAGCGCGCTGCCCGGCAGGGCGGCGCCCAGCGCTTCCGCCATGCGCTGCATCGTGGACGCCGTGCCCAGAAAAGTGCAGGCCCCGGCGGATGGGCATCCCGTCAGTTTGTAGCCGCGCACTTCCTCCGGCGTGATGCCGTCATGCTGCTTCTGCCGGAGGGAAATCGATCCAGCAACCAGAGAGGTGGTCCGGTCCGGACCCGGGCGCATGCTGCCCCCCGGCACAAAGACCGCCGGGATATTCACCCGGGCCATCGCCTTCAGATGCGCCGGGACCGATTTGTCGCAGGAGGAGGTCAGCACCATGCCGTCCCAGGGGATAAAGCCCGCGTGCAGCTCCACCATATCGCAGATCGTCTCCCGGGAGGCCAGGATCAGATTCATGCCGTCGTGCCCCTGGGCGCAGCCGTCGCAGATGTCCGTGGCGTGGAACCGGCCCGGACAGCCGCCCTGTTCATAGATACTCCGGCATATCTGCTCCGAAACCTGCTGCAGATGCATGCTGCCCGGGTGGCTGTCCCCGTACGCGTCCTCGACGAGGATCTGCAGTTTCCCGATATCCTCCTCGTCCCAGCCGGTTCCCAGCTGCAGCGCGTCAAACTGCGCCCACAGCGCGCGTTCGCCGGCGCTGCGGTTTTTCCGCTCCGTACCGCTCATACTGCGCTCATCCTTTCTTTATTTCATAAAACCGTGCCGGTACGGAGACCGGCCGGGCAATTTCCGGCTGACAGCCCGCAGGGGAAGGGGAAACTGTGAATGCCGGACGCTGA
>ONXY01000115.1 GCA_900321945.1 uncultured Eubacteriales bacterium
AAAAACCTCCTTCCGGTTTACAAAAGATTATTTTATCACATTCCGCCGTATTTGAAAAGTTTGACGAACCATGAAAGATTCAGAATCAGGGTGCGGAAGATTCAGAAGCTCGGAACGTGAAAAGAGACAGAGCCCGGAACGTGAAAAGAGACAACCCGTTGAAAAAAACTGGAGCGGATGATATAATCACTGCTGACTTCCCGAAGGAAGCGGACAAGGAGAGTAAGAAGATGAAACTGGGCGTTGTCGGGCTGCCGAATGTCGGAAAAAGCACGCTGTTTAACGCGATCACAAAGGCCGGGGCGCAGGCGGAGAATTATCCTTTCTGCACAATCGAGCCCAATACCGGAATGGTGCTGGTGCCGGACAGCCGGCTGCAGACGCTCGCGGAAATGTATCACCCGAAAAAGGTCACGCCCGCAACGGTCGAGTTCGTCGACATCGCGGGACTGGTAAAGGGAGCCAGCCGCGGGGAGGGTCTGGGAAACAAGTTTCTCAGCCATATCCGTGAGGTGGACGCGGTTGTTCACGTCGTCCGCTGCTTTGAGGACGAGAACATCATTCACGTGGATGGTTCCGTTGACCCCGCGCGGGATATCGAGACGATCAATCTCGAACTGATCTTCGCGGACATGGAGACGGTCGCCCGCCGGAAGGAGAAGGCCCAGAAGAATTTCCGGGGCGGAGACAAGAAGGCGGGCGCCGAGGCGGAGCTGGCGGACGCCGTATACACGCACCTGGAAAAGGGCCAGCCCGCCCGGACATATCCCGCGGACGAGGAGCAGAAGGCGATCCTGGCATCCTGGTTCCTGCTGACCACGAAGCCGGTGATCTACGCGGCGAACATCTCTGAGGACGATCTCGGAAAGCCCGAGGAGGAGGTGCCTTTCCTCGTGACCGTCCGGGAGATCGCGGAGAGGGAAAACGCCGAGATGATCACGATCTCCGCGGCCATTGAGGAGGAAATCGCCCAGATGGAACCCGGGGAAAAGGAGGAGTTCCTTTCCGAACTGGGTATCGGGCAGAGCGGGCTGGACCGCCTGATTACGGCGTGCTATCATCTGCTGGGGCTGATATCCTTCCTTACCGCGGGCGAGGATGAATGCAGGGCCTGGACGATCACCCGGGGAACCCGCGCGCCGCAGGCGGCGGGAAAGATCCATACGGACTTTGAAAAAGGTTTTATCCGCGCTGAGATCGTTCCGTTCAGCACGCTGGCGGAAAACGGCTCCATGGCCGTCTGCCGTGAGAAGGGACTGATTCGCAGCGAAGGGAAGGATTACGTCATGAAGGACGGCGACGTCACCCTGTTCCGCTTCAACGTCTGACCCGCCCATTTTCCCGTAAGGAGGATTCCTATGTCCCGTATACAGTATTTCTGGAACCGGCTTTTCAAAATGGACTGGAAAGCCATGTGGAAAACAACCGGCATTCTGAAAAAAAGAAGCGGAAAGAGCCGCCTCTGGCTTCTGACCGATATGACCCGGTGCGCGGTGCGGTACAACGCCGGATACATCGATTATAAAATCGCCCAGATGTACCGGCTGGATGACGCGCAGAGAAAAACCGTCATTACCCGCGGAATCTCCAACGCCATCGTCCGGAAAATGAATCCGAAGGAATACTGGCATTATTTCGACGACAAGGCGGAATTCAACAGTACGTTCGCGAAATGGATCCCGAGAAAATGGATCCGGATCGACGAGAATACGGACCGGGACGCCCTGTTTGAACTGTGCAGGCGGAACGACGCGCTGATCGGGAAACCCCTCGAGGGATCGAGCGGCGTGGGAATTCAGAAGTATACCCGCGACGACTGGAAGGACGGCCCCGCGGTCTTCCTGTCCCGCCTTCGGAAGGACGGTATCGGCATCCTGGAGGAAATCGTGATTCAGCATCCCGCCATGGCCTCTCTCTGCCCGACTTCCGTGAACACCTGCCGGATTGCGACCCTTCTGGGAGACAAGCGGCAGGGGATCGTCTACGCTTTCCTGAGAATCGGAAACGGAAAGGTTATGGACAATGTGGACTGCGGAGGAATGGCGGCCAGGATCGACATCGATACGGGCAGACTGCTGACGGTCGGAGCGGACAAGCAGGGGAACACCTTCATGAAGCATCCGATGACGAACGCCACCATCGTAGGCTTCCAGATTCCCTTCTGGGAAGAGGCGAAGA
>ONXY01000295.1 GCA_900321945.1 uncultured Eubacteriales bacterium
ACCGCTACACGAAGACCGTGGAAGGCGAGGAAAGCGGCAAGCTGACTGAAAACGCGGAAATCACCTATACCAACACGGCGGAATACACCGAGAAGACCGTACAGAAGGTATGGCAGGACAACGACGACAGCCACGGCAAGCGGCCGAAGGGCATTAACGCGACGCTGAAGGCGAACGGCGAGATCCTGAAGACCGTGACCCTGAACGAGGCGAACGGCTGGAAGTGGACCGAGAGCGGACTGCCGAAGAACCGGGCGGGCAGGGAAATCCTGTATGCCTGGGAGGAGACGGCCGTTCCGGACGGGTATGACATGGAATCCGAAGCGGTCGGGGACGTGACGACCATTACCAACACGTACAGAACCGGCAGCCTGAAGATCACCAAGACCTTCTCGGCCAACGTGGAGAAGAATGACGCGACCAAGAAGCTGACCTTCACCATTGTGGGACCGGGTCTGGAGAAAACGGTGGCCTACAGCGAGTTCAAGAACGGCGAGTACGTCCTGGAGGATCTGATCCCCGGCACGTACTCCGTGGTGGAAAACAACGCGTACGGCCTGGTGACCGGATACATTCTGAAGGCCGCGGACAGCGTGATCAGCGCCCACGGCATCGTGACCCCGGATGAGGAACTGGCCCTCGCGCTGAAGAACGTCTACGAGAAGGAGCCTGAGGAGACACCTCCGACGCCTCCGACGCCGCCGACACCCGGAACGAAGCCGACGAGGCTGATCATCCGCAAGACCTTCAGCGGTATCACGGAGCTGGACGATCCGGGCAACCTGACCTTCCGGATCCTCGGCCCCGACGGCTTTGATCAGCGGATCACCTACAGCGAGTTTACGGACGGTGCTTACATCCTTACCGATCTGAAGCCCGGACAGTACCTGGTGTACGAGATGAACGCGGCGGTGCTGAACACTGCCTGGAGACTGCTTGAATCTTCCGTAACCACTGCGGGCGGAGAAGTGATCACAGGCCAGGATACGGTATTTGAGCTGCAGAACAACTACGATGTACCGACGACCTCCGTTGGCGTCATGAAGGTCTGGGACGACATGGACAACCTGGACGGCTCCAGGCCGACTGGCCTGCGGGTCACCCTGATGCAGGACGGCCGCGCGATCCGGACCGTGACGCTGAGCGAGGCGGGCGGATGGAGAGCTGAAATCTCCGGGCTGCCGCTGGTCAACGCGGGTGGCCAGGTGATCCAGTACAGCTGGAGTGAAGACGAGACTCCGGGCTATGTCCTGAGCTCCCAGATCCGACTGGGGAACGCGACGGTGTTCAAGAACACGCACAAGCCCGAGGTAACCAGCGCCTCGGTGACCAAGATCTGGGACGACAACAACAACGAGGCCGGCCTGCGGCCCGCGAGCCTGAGGGTACGGCTGAGCAACGGCGCCAACTACACCCTGAACGCGGCGAACGGCTGGTCGGTGACGGTGGAGAACCTGCCGAAGTACGTGAACGGGGCAGAGGTACAGTACACCTGGAGCGAGCAGAGCGTGCTGGGTTACACCCTGACGGATGTCCGCACCGTGGGCGACACGACGATCTTCACCAACAGCTACCGGATTGAACTGCCGCCGACGCCGGACGGCAAGAAGAGCAAGGGACTGCACGTGATTGAGGACTACGGAACGCCGCTGGGCATCGAGATCCTGATCAATCACGTCGGCGACTGCTTCGAGTAAGCGAAACGGACAAACACAAGGCCCGGCGCTTCGGGCCGCGGGGAAGATGCATCGAAATCCCCGCGGTCCCGGAGCCGGCGCCGGGGAGCTCCGCGCGGAGCAAAGGAAAACGCGCGGAAATGACGATGGTATGAAACCGGAAAGCCTTACAGGAAGGGATGGCGAATCATGCGAAAGTGGATCAAAGGGGCTCTGGCGTGGATGACGGTCCTGGCGCTGATTTTCGGCGCGCTGCCGGCTCCGGCCGCCGCGGAGGAGACTCCTGCGGTAACCGGGGAAGAAGCCGCGGAAGCCGCAGAGGAGAAGGAATATCCCGATGAGCTGCGGGTGGGTCACACGACGATCACCAAGGGGGACTTCTTTACGGAAATGTTCGGAAACGACACTTCCGACATCGACGTCCGCGCGCTGATTCACGGATACAACCTGGTGAACTGGGACCAGAACCAGGGCGTGTACCTGATCGATGAA
>ONXY01000296.1 GCA_900321945.1 uncultured Eubacteriales bacterium
AAAAGATGAACTGGTTTCTGAACCGGGACGCCGAACTGTATTATTTCTTTTTTTCCAAGGACAATAATAAAAAGATGATCATTCTCGAACCGAGCGGGGAGATGACCGGACTGATCCGCCAGTATATTCCGCACGGAGTGTATAAGGAGAACTGAAAGGGCTGAGTCGTTTTGAAAGAACTGCTGCTGGTACGGTACGGAGAGATATTTCTGAAGGGCCTCAACCGCCCGTATTTCATCCGGTCTCTGGTGAGAAAAATCCGGCACGCGCTGCGGGGGTTCGGCGCGGAGGTGCGGGTTCACGACGGACGGATTCTCGTCGAGGGCTTTACGGATCCGGACGCCGTGACCGAACGGGTTACGCGGGTGTTCGGCGTCCACAGCGTATGTCCCGCCGTGGAGATGGACAAGGAGGATTTTGACGCGGTCTGCGCGCAGGCGGTCCGGATGACGGCAGACATGAGCGGAACGTTCAGGGTGGCCGCCCGGCGAAGCGACAAGCGTTATTTCATGGATTCCCCGGCCATCAACATGGAAATGGGACACAGAATTCTGGAAGCCAATCCCGCGCTGAAAGTGGATCTGCATCATCCGGAGCACGTGATGAACGTGGAAATCCGCGATAAGGCATATCTTTATGTCAGAGTGATTCCCGGCGTGGGCGGAATGCCTGTCGGAACCAACGGAAACGCGACGCTGCTGCTTTCCGGAGGAATCGACAGCCCGGTCGCCGGATGGATGGTGGCCAAGCGGGGCGTCCAGATCAACGCCGTCCATTTCCATTCCTTTCCCTATACCTCCGAGCTGGCCCGTGAAAAAGTGCTGGATCTCGCCAGGAAACTGAGCTTCAGCTGCTGCGGAATCAAGGTGCATGTCGTTCCGTTTACCGATATTCAGCTGCAGATCCGGGACCGCTGCCCGGAGGAGTATTCCACGCTGATCATGCGCCGGTTCATGATGCGGATCGCGGAGAGAATCGCGGTTCAGACGGAAAGCGGCGCTCTGGTGACCGGGGAAAGCATCGGCCAGGTGGCCAGCCAGACCATGGAGGCCCTCGGAACGACTGACTGCGTGGTCAGCATGCCCGTATTCCGTCCGCTGATCGGCTTCGATAAAAGCGAGATTATTGATATTGCCCGCAGAATCGACACTTACGAACTCAGCAGCCTTCCCTACGAGGACTGCTGCACGGTCTTTACGCCGAAACATCCCGCGACCCGGCCCAGGCGGGAGAAAGTCGAGGAGGCGGAACGGCCGCTGGACGTGGAGGGACTGATCTCCGCCGCCCTTGAAAATGTGGAGGTCGTTTCGGTCTGACACCTTGCCAGATAAAGGATGTTGTGATAGAATTCTTCCGTCCGGAGTCATCCGGAAGAACGAAAGCTGATCCCGGAAAACGGGATTTGCCGGAAATACAGAAAAGGAGCGTATGCACGATGGCGAAAAAGACGATTGAGGACATCCAGGTCAAAGGAAAGAAAGTGCTTGTCCGCTGCGATTTCAACGTACCGCTGGACGAGAACAAGCGGATTACCGACGAAAACCGGATTCAGGGCGCTCTGCCCACGATCAGATACCTCGTGGATAACGGCGCGAAAGTGATCCTCTGCTCCCATATGGGCCGTCCGAAGGGAGAATTCAATATGAAGTACTCCCTCGCTCCGGTGGCCGCCCGTCTGTCCGAACTGCTGGGCCAGGAGGTCAAGCTGGCGAAGGATGTCATCGGTCCCGACGCCCAGGCGCTTGCGGCCGCGATGAAGGACGGCGAGGTGATTCTGCTTGAGAACGTCCGCTTCCACAAGGAAGAGGAGAAGAACGATCCCGAGTTCGCCAAAGCCCTGGCTTCCCTCGCCGAAATCTACGTGAACGACGCTTTCGGAACCGCGCACCGCGCTCACGCCTCCACGGAAGGCGTCAGCCATTATCTGCATCCCTCCGTTGCCGGATACCTGATCGGAAAGGAACTGAGCGTGATGGGCGGCGCTCTTGAGAACGCGGAGCGTCCGTTCGTCGCCATTCTCGGCGGCGCGAAGGTCGCGGACAAAATCAGCGTTATCGAGAACCTGATCGAAAAGGTTGACACGCTGATCATCGGCGGCGGCATGGCTTATACGTTCCTGAAGGCTAAGGGCTACGGCGTCGGAAAGAGCCTGCTGGACGAGAGCCGGATCGACTACTGCAAGGATATGATGGCGAAAGCGGAGGCGAAAGGCGTAAAGATCCTTCTGCCCGTGGATACGGTCTGCGTCAGCGCGTTCCCGAGCCCCATCGACGCTCCCGTCGATACCGTGACGGTGGACGCCGACAAGATTCCCGACGATATGGAAGGCTGCGATATCGGCCCGAAGTCCTGCGAGCTTTTCGCTGAAACCGTCAGAGCCGCGAAGACCGTGATCTGGAACGGTCCCATGGGCGTGTTTGAGAATCCGACGCTGGCGAAGGGCACCCTGGTTGTCGCTCAGGCGCTCGCGGACAGCGACGCCGTGACGATCGTGGGCGGCGGCGACAGCGCCGCGGCCATCACCCAGATGGGTTTTGCCGACAAGGTGACCCACGTTTCCACCGGCGGCGGAGCCAGCATGGAGTTCCTCGAAGGAAAGACGCTTCCCGGCGTCGCCTGCCTTGACGAGAAATAAATGGAGGAAAGAATCATGCGTAAACCCATTATTGCCGGCAACTGGAAGATGAACAAGACTCCCGCGGAAGCCGCCGCGCTGGTCAGCGAACTCAGGCCCCTTGTGAAGGATGCGGACTGCGACGTTGTGGTGTGCGTTCCTGCGGTTGATTTCGCCGCGGTGAAGGAAGCGGCCGAAGGCAGCAATATTCATCTGGGCGCCCAGAACGTTCACTTTGCCCCCAGCGGCGCCTTTACCGGCGAACTGAGCGCGGATATGCTGAAAGCGGCGGGCGTGGAATACGTCATTATCGGCCACAGCGAGCGCAGGCAGTATTTCGGCGAAACCGACAAGACCGTGAACAAGAGGGTCCGCGCGGCTGTTGCGGCCGGCCTGAAGGTGATCGTGTGCGTAGGGGAGAACAAAGAGGAGCGGGAAGCCGGTTATACCGACGCGCTGGTTGAGTACCAGACGCTGATCGCTCTGAACGGGCTGACGGAAGCGGAGGTTTCCGAAGTGGTTATCGCCTACGAACCCGTTTGGGCGATCGGCACGGGCCTTACCGCGACCGACGAGCAGGCCAACGAGACCATCGGAGTGATCCGCGGCGCTGTTTCCCGGAAGTATGGGAAAGAAACCGGTGAAAAGGTCCGTATCCAGTACGGCGGAAGCATGAACCCCAAGAACGTGAAGGGCCTGATGGCGCAGCCGGAGATCGACGGCGGACTGATCGGCGGCGCGAGCCTGAAAGCCCCCGACTTCAGCCAGGTGGTTCTCTACAACAAGTAATCGGATCCGGAAACATACCGGAATCACGGAGGAGACAGCGGCGCTGTCTCCTCTTTTTGCGCCTGCCGGAAGTCGTGTTCCCGATTCTGTCCGGACATTTATTAAAAACATATTAAATTGTACGGGCAACAAAGGATAAGCCCTTGCGAAGGAAGGTAAATACGGGTATAATTAT
>ONXY01000251.1 GCA_900321945.1 uncultured Eubacteriales bacterium
GTTCTGGCAGTAGGCGCAGCGGAGCGTGCAGTGGGAAAAAAAGACGGCGCCGCTCCCGCGGACGCCGGAAATACAGGGCTCTTCCCAAAAGTGGAGAGCCGCTCTGGCCAGGCGGGGCAGCGTACCGGCTCCGCAGAAACCGGAGCCCGTCTCTTCGTTCCGCACAGCGGAGCAGTGGCGCGGGCACAGAGAACAGATCATATTGAATGCTCCGTCAGGAGGATGCTCAGACGTCGATTTCCCTGCCGTAGAAGCAGACGGCGATGGTGCCGGGCCCGCAGTGGGCGCCGATCACGGGGCCGACGTCCTGCAGGCGGACGCCTTTGAGGCCCGGAATGCGGGAAAGAAGCTGGGCTTTCAGGCGCTCCGCCTCTTCCGGCACGTCGGCCTGCATGATGAGGATCTCCTGATCCTCAGGTTCCTCGCTATACTGAACCGTCTTGTCGATCAGGGTTTTCAGCGCCTTCTTGCGGCCCTGGACTTTTTCGGCCGGGTCGATCTTGCCGCTGCGGCCGACGCAGAGGATGGGCTTGATGTCCAGCACCGAGGCGAAGAAAGCGGAGGTGGAGGAGACGCGGCCGCCGCGTTTGAGGTAGACCAGATCGTCTACGGTCATCCAGGCCTGGAAGCGGAAGCGGTTCTTTTCGACCCAGTCGGCGATCTCCTCCATGGACGCGCCGGCCAGGTACATGTCGTGGGCGCGGATGACCAGCAGGGACATCGGGCCCGAAATGCGCATCGTATCGCAGATCAGCAGCTTCCGGCCGGGGTATTTCTGCAGCAGCATGTCCCTGGCTTTGCGGGCGCTTTCCAAAGTGGCGGACATTTTGGAGGAGAAAGCGATAAAGAGGATGTCCTTCCCGCTCTCCAGGAACGGCTCGAAAGCTTCCAGATAATTGTCCGTGTTCAGCGCGGAGGTCACCGGTACGGCGCCCTGGCGCATGCGCTGGAAAAAGTCGTGCGTGCCGCCGGAACGGCCGTTGTCGTCATAATATTCCACGCCGTCCACGGCATAGGGCATTCTGATGACCTGGATATTCCGTTCGTCAGCGATGGCGTAGTACAGATCACTGTCACTGTCTGTCATGAATACATAATCCTGCGGCATCGACGAATTCACTCCCTCGCGTTATTCGGAGACTGTGGTTTGACAGCCTGATCAAACCGGCTTTTTTACCGGTAAAAACATTATAACTGAATTGTGTCAAAAAAGCAACGCTCCATATTTTTTAATTCATGCTTTGCCGGTCCTCTTTTTTTGTTTTTTGTCATTCCGTTTCCGGCGCGTCAAAGAACGGCGAAAGGCTCAAAAGTTTCCTTGAAAACAGGACCGGTTTGCGGTATATTGGAACGGGAAGAAAAACGGTCAGAACGGTCCGGCGGCGCCGCGGTCCTGCCTGATCAGAAAAAATGAGGAAAAGAAGTGAAACGGAGATGAGAGCGATCCGGAGATGGGCCGCTTTGCTGCTGGCGCTTTTGCTGCTGCCGGCCGCCTGCGCGGCGGAGGAAGACGTATACGTGCATATCCCGGGCAGTGCGGGCCGGCTGGCGCTCCCGAAGGAAGACGCCTGGTACGACGGCGATCCCTTTGAAACCGGCATTCAGGGCGCGGTCGCCCAGGTGCTTTGGGACAGCGTCGACGTCCGCTCCGACAGCGGCAGGATCAGCGTGGACTATATCAGCAAGGTCATCGTGGATTATCCGGAAGGCGGCCGGATCCGCCGGGTGATGGCCCGGTATGCCAACGACAGCGGGAAGAGCCTGACCGGGTATACCGTCACCTACCAGACCGGGGCGGACGAGTATTACACGATCTCCTACGCGCCGCGGACGAACACGGTGCTGGAGGATCATTCGGGCGGGAAGATCCTGTATCGGGACGGCGGTACGGTGACTGTGATCAGCGCGGACACCGGGGAGACGGTGACGGTCGATCTGGACGCCGATCTGCCCGGCCGAAAACTGCTGGAAGACTCGCTGGGGTCCGTCTGGCTCCATCATTACGCCGAAGACGAGATCCTGGAAGGCGCGTACACCGACGGCGCGGTGACCCTCAGAACCGGGTCGGGCGACCGGGCGGACACCTGGTTTCTGTGGGATGAATGGACGGGAAAAGTCACCCCCTGGGAGAAAGACGGCCTGCGTTCCCCGTTCAGCTTTATCAGCCCGCGGGTGGATTGACGAA
>ONXY01000300.1 GCA_900321945.1 uncultured Eubacteriales bacterium
CAGCCTGACCGCGGCGCTGGCCGTCATGTAGAAGGCGGAGAAGTGTCCGATCCAGAACAGCGCGACGGCCCATCCGTTCCCGAACAGGGGCGTGTCGCCGACCACGCTGTAGTCGCAGCCGCCGCTGAACATGCGGCACACCATGAGAAGCGTTCTGATGACGGCTGTAAGCGAAAAGCCTTCGTGATAACTGTAACCGTAGCCGTAGAACACGATGCCGGTGGTCAGGGCGGCCGCGATGCAGACGCCGGTGATCTTGCCGTTGACGCCTTTCCCGGCGCCGAGGCTGAGTACGACCGCCAGAAAGCCGATAACGGTCAGCAGGATAACAGGCAGAGTGCCGCTCATTTTGATCCCTCCCCGGGTTTTGCCGCGGCCGGCTCGGAAGCGCGCTCATTTTTCGGACAGGCATGATACCGTGAATCTGTTATAACCCCGGAGCCTGAACGCCATTACCGCGCGGATGATTCGCGGTTTTCCGGCAGGCCGTCCGAAAGAAGGCGCGGGGAAAACGGTCTTCGCCCGTTTCGTCAGTCCCCGTTCCGTTTCAGTGTATACTCCTCCGTGGTCCCGGCAATGTTCTTTTTCATGTCGTCCAGCAGCCTGACCTTAAACAGGATATACCGGACTTCATCCAGCGAGCCGATCCCGGCCTGTTCGTAGGGAACGGCAATGCTGACCGTCCCGTCGCTCCGGGGAAGCAGCGCGTCCTGTTCATCCGAAGGCGCCGTCTGTACGGGCGTACCGTTCACGCTCACGTCGGCAAGCGTCACGCGCAGCGTGTTTTTCGTCCTGTTGGTCACATGCATTTCGATATAGAACGCCCCGTCCCAGGGATAGTCCTCGAGGCCGGTCATCTCCGCGGCGATCTGCCCGTCGTCCAGAAACAGAACGCCCGCGTCCGATCCCTCTTCCGGCGCGATGATCAGATTCACGGCCTTCCCGTTCCGCGGAACGGCTTTCTCTTCTTCCGGTCCGCCGTCCCGGTTTACGGCCTCCGGCGAGACGTAGGCCGTATAGGCGTATTTCTTTTTGCCGGCCGTGATGGTAATGACGTCCGTTCCCGGACTGACGGGCGTTACGGAGACCTCTTCCCTGGCCTGACTTCCCGTCATCATGACGTTCATATCCGTATCCATATCGGGAATCCTGACGCAGCCGGTCTTCACGGACCCTTTGACGGAAAACCGTCCGCTCCCGAACCAGTAAGACACCGTCTGCGGCGAACCGGATGTGAACACCAGATCGAAATCCCGCACCTCGACCGTAACGGCGGCCTTTACCCCGCTTCCGTCCGTTGCCGCGGCCGTGATTTTGGCCGTGCCTTTTCCCTTTCCCGTCACAAGCCCGTTTTCGTCAACCGCCGCGGCTTTTTCATTGGAGGACTTCCATGACAGGTTCCTGCCGTCCGCTTCCTCCGGAAGCACCTCCGCCGTAAGCTGTCGGGTCGTCCCGGTCGCGACGGTCAGTTTTTTCTCCGAAAACACGATCTTTTTCACGGGCGTCACGACCGTGATCAGCACGCCGGCGCTGACCCCGCTGCCGTCCTCCGCCTCCGCGGTGATCGTCGCCGTTCCGCAGGCGGCCGCTTTTACTTTTCCGTTCTTTACGGTGGCGACGGACTCGTCCGAGGAAACCCACCGCAGTTTCTTCACCGTCGCGTTCTTCGGCGCCACCTCCGCTTTCAGCGCTGCGGTTTTTCCCACGGCAAGGATCATGGAATCCTTATCGAACGTTATGCTCTCCACCGGAACCGCGCCGGCTGCCGAAGACGGAAAAACGAACAGCCAGCTCATCGCGAAAAGGAGCAGGAAGCAGAAAGTTTTTTTCATCGCCGTATCCCCCGTTCATAGTCGTTTTTCGTTACGCCGCGGCGGTCCCGCGGGCGCGCCGTCCTTCCGCCGGCCGTCCCGTCAGCGCGGACGCCGCCCGGCGGTCCTTCAGTCCTTCAGCAGCTCCGGGCCGAAGTACACCCTTTCGTCCCTGGGCCGCGGTCTGTCGTAATCGTCGTCCTCGAGATAGCCGTAGAGGCCTTTGGGCACAGAGGCGATGTCCGCTCTGACCCCGGGGTCTTCGGTCCGGCTGTACTGGCTGACCAGGCACCCGACGGCGCTCCGGCAGTAGTCCGTCAGCCGGCCGCCCATCTCGTCGCCGTGGACGGAGCTGTCCTTCATCAGCGTCACCAGCGGCCCGACGGCCCGCGCGGGATCCAGGCCGATCAGCTTCACCGCCGCCTGCCAGCGTATTTCGGGGATCTTCACCGCGCCGTCTTCCGCGATTCGCGCCAGCGCGGCGGGATCATCGATGCTGCTGAGGGCGGCTTCTCCCTCGAAAATGTTTTCCGCCGCGGCGGCAAACCGGGCCCGCAGAGAGACGTCGCCGATCCTGCGCACGGCCGCTATCCGGACGCCCTCGTCGCCGTCCTCCGCCGCGATCGCGCTGAACAGCGCCTGATCGGTCAGATTCGGGTTTGATACGGCGGTCTCGCGGACTCTGCCGTCGTCAGCCTCCCGCGCCAGCC
>ONXY01000545.1 GCA_900321945.1 uncultured Eubacteriales bacterium
GCGCGTTTCTCGTTTCTGTATCGTTTTCAAGGTTCGGTCCGCTCCCCCGCCCGGCGGCCCTTCCGGACCCCCTCGCGAGCGAGCTTGACAAGAATACCAGATTAATCCGGTTCTGTCAACCCCTGTTTTCATAATTTTTTATCAAATCTTTTGGCCGCTTTTCTTCCGTTTTCTCCATCCTGTCTTCATAAGGAAAGCCTCCTGCCGTTCAGGAGGCTTTCCATTTCTTATTCGCTTAGTTTGGTCATTTTCCGGATCTTCCACTGACCGTTTTCCCGGATCAGATTCACCAGGTACCGGACTTCCGGCCAGGCCGGCGGGTATACCGCGCTTGCGCCTTTCTTCGCGATGACTTCGTCCGCCCGCGTTCCCCTGACCCTTCCGTCAATTCTTGGCACGCTTTCCCGGATGGTCAGCCTGGCGCTGTCGTCCCAGGGCCAGGTCCACATGAATCCCATGGACAGGCGGTGGTCGATTCCGCGCACATTGTAATCCGTATAGGAGGACACGCCGTTCACCGCGGCTGTCAGCTCCTCGTCCGCGTCGATGCAGCCCTGCTGAAAATACCGGTACAGCACGGAGGAATCCGTCTCCATGCCCATGATGACCTTCGCCCTGGTCGCCATGCCGTCTTTCAGGATAATCTGGATATTGCTCAGGTTCATCGCGTAATAGAACACGGTGATGAAAAGCCCCAGAATCAGGCAGACGACAAACAGTCTGCCGGCGATGTACCAGATGCCTCTCCGGAGATAATTCAATCTCTCGTCCTCCGTTTTCCGTCCGGGCCGCGGGGATTACAGCAGCTTGATCAGCATGGTCTTCTGCTCGTCCATCTCGATGGCGATGACCCCGTCCTTCTCCAGCTGTTTCATCACGTCGCTGAAACGCTTGAAGCCGATGGAACGCTCGTTGAAATCGGGATAAGCGGTTATGATGTCCGCCTTCAGGATGGAGGGATTCACCCTGTCGAATCCGCCTTCCTTGTAAGCCTGGATCTGAGCCCTGAAAGCTTCCTTCCAGTTTTCCTTGGTCAGCTGGGGAATCTGTTCCCCGCTGTCTCCGCTGTCTCCGCTGGTCAGACTGACCGTCACGTTGTAGTTGTCGTTGAACACCCTCAGATCGCCGAACCGGTTCGCAAGCTTTGTCAGCAGCTTGTAGAAGGAGGCGCAGCCGTAGCTCTTCTCGTTGAAATCGGGCCGCAGGCGGAGCAGAACGCCCTTCAGCTCGCTGGCGTACATCTCGTCGTTATGCTCCTCGAGCACCGTCGTCAGCAGCTTGTTCAGTTCGCTTTCATCGGCCATCTCCTCGTTCGCCGGCGTCTGGCGCTGGCGGCGCGGCTTTTCCACCTTGCTCTTGCGTACGCTCTCCAGAAACTGGAATTCGTTGCACGCGTTGATGAAAATGGAACTCGCCGCCTCGCTCCGGCTGATCCCGAGCACAAACTTTCCCATGCTTTTCAGCCTGCCGACCAGCGGCGTATAGTCGCTGTCGCCGGACACGATACAGAAGCTGTCGATCAGATCGTTTTTATATGCAACCTCCAGCGCGTCGATCACCAGCTGGATGTCCGCGTTGTTCTTCTGACTGATCCCGTATCTCAGACTGGGCACGACCGTGAACGTATTGCTCAGCAGCACGGGCTTCAGGTCGCTGAACTTGTCCGTATATCCGTACACCTTGCCCAGCAGAATGTCGCCGCGGATTTTCACCTTTTCCAGGATGCTGTTGAGCGTCTCGACCTTCGCGCCGCAGTTCTCCAGATCCACAAATACCGCAAATTTACTCAGACTCAAAACCTTCTTCCATAATATATGATGGGACGGACGCGGTCCGTCCTGATTCAGCAGTATATCATCCCTTCGGGTAAAATTCCACACTTTTCTGGACAAAACCGGCTTTCAATTGTAGAATAATATGGAAGTATCCGAAAAGGGGGCCTGTTGGAATGCCTGCGCTTCTGTCTGCCTGCATCGTGCTTTATCATTGCGGAGACGAGGTTCAGAAAGCCCTCCGCTGCCTGGAAAACTCGAGTATCGAAGTGGCCGTTTATCTCTGCGACAACTCTCCGGACGAAATGACGGCGGATAATCTGCAGTGGACCTTCCCGGGCGTGAACATTCTCCCCCAGCAGGGGAACGTGGGCTTCGGGCGCGCCAACAACGCGGTTCTCCCTCTGCTTCAGAGCCGGTATCACCTGATCATGAATCCGGACGTAACCTTTGATCCCGGGCTTCTTTACGCCATGACGCAGTATATGGAGGAGCACCGCAACATCGCGATTCTGACGCCGCGCGTGCTGAACGAGGACGGTACGGAACAGTTTCTTCCGAAGAAAAGGATCTCCGTCCATTATCTTCTGGGCGGTTTGCTGGAAAACCACGGCCGGATCTTCCGCCGCTGGCGGGAGGAGTACACCCTCGCCGATATGGACGTCCGCAGCCCGATTCCCGTGGAATTCGCCACAGGATGCTTTCTTCTGATCCGGACCTCCGTCTTCCGTGAGCTGGGCGGCTTCGACCCCCGCTTCTTCCTTTACCAGGAGGACAGCGATCTCAGCAGACGCGTCCTCGAAAAGCATCTGGGCAGCATCGTCTATCATCCCGGCATGTGCGTCACGCACCGCTGGGCCCGCGAGAACACCCGCACGTTCAAAGGCCGGATGCGCCAGATCCGCTCCGTCTGCAAGTACTTTATGAAGTGGGGGATCACCTGGTGAAGACCGTCATTCTGCTCGCTTCGTACAACGGAGAAACCTATCTTACCGGCCTTCTCTCCTCTCTTTCCGGGCAGTCCGCGCGGGATTTTGCCGTGCTGTATCAGGACGACGGTTCGACGGACGGCACGCCCGCCCTTCTGGAGGAATGGCGCGCCGGCGATCCCCGTTTTATTCCCGCCGCGGAGCAGGGCCTTCATCTCGGCGCGGCGGGAAATTTCATCTCCCTGCTCCGTCAGGCGGAGGGGGATCTTTTTCTGTTCTGCGACCAGGATGATGTCTGGGAGCCGGACAAGGTTTCCGCGCTGACCGCCGCGTACGCTGAGGCTTCGGCGTCCCTTCCGGCCGGAACGCCCCTGCTTGTCCATTCCGACGCCCGTCTGATCGACGCGGAGGGAAGAGAAACCGCCCCGAGCTTTTTCCGGCTGCAGGGATGGGACCCGGAAGCCGTTCAGCTGAACCGGCTTCTGGTTCAGAACAACGTCACCGGCTGCACGGCGCTGATCAACCGCCCCCTGGCGGATCTGATCGTCCGGTACGGGAACCCGGAAAAGATGTTCATGCACGACTGGTTCGCCGCGCTGACCGCCGCCGCTTTCGGCAGGATCGTTTTCCTTCCCCGGCCTCTGACCCGTTACCGCCAGCACGGGGGGAACGCCGTCGGCGCCGGCGGCTCCCTTTTTCACAGAATGCTGAAGGCTGCCGGACAGAGGGAAAAGATCCGTGCCCGGATCGCTCTGACCTATACCCACGCGGAAGCCTTTCTGGAAGCGTACGGCTCCGCGCTGCCGGAGGAAGCCGAGAAGGTCGTCAGGGACTATCTGGATACCCGC
>ONXY01000301.1 GCA_900321945.1 uncultured Eubacteriales bacterium
CGCGCTGTCCGTATGGCTCAGCAAGCTGGTCAACGACCAGACGGGGGCCCTGGCGCTGCTGCGCGCGGACGGCTCCGTGCTCGCGGCCTGCGGAAAGGGCCGGGAGATCCGGGAATCCGGCTCTTCCGGAAGCCGGGACAGGCTGGAGGCGGAGGCCGGGCTTTCCTCCGCGCCGCTGCGGCTTGCCGGATACACGTTTATCGACGGCGCCCTGGCGCCCTTCGCGCTGTACCGCAGGATCGTCTGGGTGCTTACCGCCATGGCGCTGGGCCTGCTGGCCGCCTATCTGATATTTTACGGCCGGTTCATCATGCGTCCCGTCAACGAGCTGTTCCATTCCATGCGGAAGGTTGAGCACGACACCCGGTACCGGATCGAGGCGTCCGGAAACTCCGACTACGACGATATCTACGCCCAGTTCAACCACATGGTCGATCATATCGAGCATCTGGACGCCCAGCTGTACGAGGAAAAATACCGCGCGCAGAAGGCGGAGCTCAGGCAGCTGCAGATCCAGATCGATCCCCACTTCCTGTACAACTCGCTGTACATGATCTACCGCATGGCCCAAAGCGACGGAAACCGGAACATCGCCAGCCTCAGCCTGAACCTCAGCAACTATTACCGCTACATCACCAAAATGCCGGAGCAGATCGTCCCCCTGCGGGACGAGATCCGCCATGTGACCAACTATCTCGAAATCCAGCGCATCCGGTTCGAACCGAGAATCCGCGTGGTAACGGACGACCTGCCGGAGGAGATCGCCGGGGAGATGATTCCTTCCCTGATCATCCAGCCGATCGTCGAAAACGCGTTCCAGCACGGCGTAAAGGATCTGGAGGAGGGCGGCGTCGTCAGCCTCAGGTATGAAACGGAGGAGGAGCTGTTCCGGGTCATCGTTTCCGACAACAGCGGCAAAATGGACGGGGAGAAAGTCCGGGCGCTGTGGGCGCACGTCACGGATCCGGCCAGTCCGGACTCCAGCGCGCTGTGCAACCTCTACAGGCGGCTGAAACTGTACGGGGAGGACGGAAACGGGCTGGAGCTCAGATGCGTGAACGGCGGGCTGACCGCCGTCCTGACATTCCGGAAGGGAGGAAGCCGCCTTGCGGACGCTGCTGATCGTGGATGACGAGGTACTGATCGCCGAGGGCCTGCGCGGCATGCTGGCGCGGGAGTTTGACGGCCGGCTGGACGTGCTGTGCCGCTATTCCGGCGCGGCGGCCCTGCAGGAGGCGAAGGAACGGCCCATCGACATCCTGCTGACCGATATCAATATGCCGGGGATCACCGGGCTGGAGCTTCACCGTTCCGTCCAGACGCTGTACCCCGGCTGCCTGGCGGTTTACCTGACCGGCTATTCCGATTTTGACTACGCCCGCACGGCTCTGGACCAGCGCGCCTTCGCCTACATCCTCAAAGGGGAGGGCGACGACGTCGTCGTCAGCACGGTGGAGCGCGCGCTCGAACGGCTGGAGGCCGCGGAGCCGGCCGCCGGCCCCGGGGAGAAAACGGCGGAAGGGGACGCCGCCGCCCGCGAGGAGAACCGGGAGCGCGTTGCCTTCCTGCAGGAATATATCACGGGCCATCTGAACGAGGAGCTTCCCCTGAAGCGCCTCGCGGAAGTCTGCCATCTTCACCCCGTCTATCTGAGCCGTATTTTCAAGGAAACGGCCGGCATCACCGTCGGGGACTACATCAACGCGGCGCGCCGGAAACGGGCGGAGGATCTGCTGAAGAACAGCCGGCTGACCGTTCTGGAGATTTCCAGGGAGACGGGCTTCGCGACGGACAACTATTTCTGCCGGTGGTTCAAGAAAAAGACCGGCATGAGCCCCGAGCACTACCGCAGACAGAACAGACAGGAACGGGACGGAGCGGAGACGGAGCGGAGGAGATAAGCGGAGAATGACGGCATATATCTGGGATCTGGACGGAACGCTTCTGGACTCCTACGGGGTCATCGTCGCGGCGGCGCGCGGAACGGCCGCCGCCGCGGGACTGGACGATCCGGAGGAGCACGTCCTGAGAGCGGTGAAGCAGGGCACGGTCAGCGCCTATCTGAAGGACGTCAGTCTCCGCTGCGGCGAGCCGGCGGAGGAACTGACCGCGCGGTACCGGAAGTATACGCACGCGCTGGACGACCGGATCACGCTGACCGAAGGAGCGAAGGAGACGCTGGAGAGACTGCGGCGCGCCGGAGCCGATCATTTTGTCTATACCCACCGGGGCGGTTCGTCCGGGCCGATTCTGCGGAGACTGGGCATTCTGGACTGCTTCAGGGAGGTGGTGACCTCCGCGTACGGCTTCAGCCCCAAGCCTTCAGGCGACGGCGTGCGGTATCTGCTGGAAAAGTACGGTCTGGATCCCGGACGCACATGGTATGTGGGAGACCGGCAGCTGGACGTTTTCTGCGCGAAGGACGCGGGCGTGAAGGCGCTGCTGTATCTTCCGCCCGGAGCCTGCGTCGCGGCGACGGGGCGGGAGGACAGGATCGTGAGGGATCTCGGCGAAATCTGAGAAAGGGACGCGGTCCGGAGAACAGTTTCCGGACGCGCGAAGACCGACGGAAGGGAGGAACGGACATGGAGAACGGAAAGATTCGGGAACCGGACGCCGGAAACGCGACGGAGCCGGCGGTCCGCGTCATGACGCCGGACGACTACGACCGGGTGTACGCGCTGTGGATGTCCTGCAGAAACATGGGCTTCAACAATGTGGACGATTCAAGGGAAGGGATCACACGGTACCTGAAGCGCAACCCGAATACCTCCTTCGTGGCGGAAATGCCCGGCGGCCGGATCGCGGGCGTGGTGCTGGCCGGCCACGACGGACGCAGGGGATTTATCCATCATATGGCGGTGGCGGAAGACTGCCGCAGACAGGGAATCGCGACCGTCCTGCTGCGGCGCGCGCTGGAGGCGCTGAAGGCGGAAGGCATCAGCAAGACCGCGCTCCTGGTGTTCAACAGAAACGAGGCCGGAAACGCGTTCTGGGAAAGGCAGGGGTTCACGGCCCGGAACGACGTGACATACCGGAACAGGGCGCTGACCGAACTGATCCGGATCGACACATGACGGCCGGGCGCCGGGAAAACCGGGAAAAGTGAAAAAGAGCCGCGAAGCAGGACGCATCCGTCTTCGCGGCTCTTTTATGAACCGAAAATCACGCAGTTTTTTTATTCAGAGCGTTCAGATAGCCGAAAAGCCGCATCTCATCCGCGGGGGAGGAGGCGAACAGTTCCGGCTCGCTGTCTTCGCCGGCACGGAGCATTTCCGCGATGCCCATATACCGCTGAGCGGGATCCTTCAGATCATACTGATCGCCCCGCGCGGTCAGAACCAGCACGGAAGCGCCGCAGCGTTCAATGGTGTCCTCAAAGAGCTTCAGTTCATCGTTGTTTCTGATCATCATCTGTACCATCTCCTTTGCGATCAGAATCCGGGCGGAAGAAGCCGCCGGCTTCCTCCGGGCCCCTATCTTACCGCAAAAAAAGGGTAATACAATTCCTCTTCAGGCAATTTACAGGACAAATATTACTGTTTTGTTCATGTTTGTTCAATCCGGTTGAAAACAGACAGGGCAAAACGGCGCGGACCGCCCGCCGCAGCTCCTGAAAAGCTGAACGGCCGCTTCAGCCCGGAACCTCCTTCAGCACGGACCAGGCCGCAATCAGCCTCTCCAGGGACCACTGCGCGTTGGCGGGGCTGGTGGACGGAAGACAGAGCGCTTCCCGGCCGGTCTGGGGCTGAATGTACCGGACATATATTTCATGGGATTTCCGGCCGTTGCAGCAGATCCTGGAGACGGGGCAGCTGTCCAGAATGATCCGCAGATCGTTGGGACGGACGTCCCGGATGCCGGCGTCGGAGGAGCCGGAGACGACGCAGCTGCCGATGGAATCCCAGAGCGCGAGGCCGTGGCTCAGGATCAGATCCTTCTTTTCCGGAACCGAGACCGGAACCGCGCAGCCGTACAGCGCCGCGATCACCTTCCAGAAACGGTTCTGCGGATGCCCGTAAAAGAACATCTGCTCCCGGGATTTCACCGAAGGGAAGGAGCCCAGGATCAGCGTCCGGCTGTCCGGGCCGAAGAGGGGCCCGAAGGGATGTTCGATTCTCTGTCCGGTCATCTTTCCATACCTCCAGACGAAACGGGTTTTCCGGTATGCCTATACGCCCCGCAGCGGGGACAGGCCCGTGACCCTTTCATAATTCTCCGGGTCGGTGGCGCCTTCCG
>ONXY01000383.1 GCA_900321945.1 uncultured Eubacteriales bacterium
CCGAAGTTCATGATGCTCCGTCCGCCCGCGTTTCCCTGGCTCCGAAGCATGAACATCCAGAAGGCGGCCATGAGAACCAGCATGATCACATAGGGCAGGAATTCATACCACCAGGGCACCGTAACCGGCGCCCGGTACTGAATCTCGAAGCTCAGATCCTCCACGGAAACCGTATCCGGAGCCACGCCCTGCTTCTTGGCTTCCATAATCCGTACGGTATCAATGAAGTCCGACCCGATTGTGGTTTCGAAGTCGTAGTCCTGATCCGGAAAGCTCTGGACGGAGACGCGGGTGTTCTTCTTCAGGCCCACCAGCGAGTTGTTCCGGATCGCCACCCGGGCGACCTGTCCCTCCTCGATCCACTGCAGCAGCTGGGGATATTCGATTCTTTTGGAGACGGGTTCCTTCATGCCCCCGTTCAGGAGAACGGCAATCACCAGCAGCGTTCCCAGCAGCGCCAGATAGCCGACGATTCCGCGGGATTTTTTCAAATTCGTGTCCTCCTCATGACTTCCTTATTCGCCCTTCTCGTATACGCCGGGCGACAGCACCCCGATATCGGGGAGGTTCCGGTATATCTGATCGTAGTCCAGGCCGTACCCGACCACGAACTCGTCCGGGATGTTGAAGCAGCTGTAATCCACCTTCAGATCCTTCACGCGGCGGCGGGCCGGTTTGTCCAGCAGCGTGGCGATGCGGATGGAGGCGGCGCCGCGGTGGTTCAGCATTCCCTTCAGGTAGTTCAGCGTCACCCCGGAGTCCACGATGTCCTCCACGATGATGACGTCCCTGTTCAGGATGTCCTTGTCCAGATCCTTCAGAACCCGGACCACGCCGCTGGTCTTCGTCGCGCTGCCGTAGCTGGAAATCGCCATGAAATCCATGCTCACGGGCAGGTCAATGGCCCGGACCAGATCCGAGAAGAAGATCACGCCGCCCTTCAGGATGCAGACCATGACCGGTTCCTTCCCCTGATAGTCTTCCGTGATTCTCCGGCCCAGCTCCTTCACCTTTTCGGCGATTTCCTCCCGGGTCACCAGGATTTTCGTCAGATCCCGGTACATTTTTCCATTTACGTCGATCATGACCGCTCCTTTTTCCGGTTCCCGGTTTCCTCTCCGGCCGGATTCTTTCTCTTTTCCGTCCCGTCCAGCAGGATCAGCCGGTCCTTTCTTCTTCTCGCCCGCCAGCCCGCCGGCAGGTTGACGGCCGTCCCGCACGGAGCCTCCAGCAGGCTCTCCAGGCGGACGGTCTGCCCGTAGCTCAGGTTCCGTTCCTCCAGCGCGGGTCCGTTCAGTTCCCACCATCTCCGGAGCATCCGGCTCCGCACCGCCTCCGGTTCCTGCTGAAGCGGAGCCGTTCCGATCCAGCGAGGCCCGCTGCAGCGGGCGAGCAGCTCCTCCGCCCGCCGGCTGAGCGCGTCCTCGTCCTGGCCGATCAGCCCGGCGGCCCTGGCCGCGCGGGCGCCGGCTCCCGGCGCCATTTCCTCCATCAGCGGGAGCAGTTCGAGCCGGATCCGGTTCCGGAAATACCGGGTTTCCTGATTCGTCCCGTCCTCCCTCCAGGAGAGTCCGTCCTCTTCCAGCGCGTTCCGGAGTTCCCTGCCGGATATGTCCAGCATGGGCCGGATAATCGTGTATTCCTCTCTCTCCTCCAGGGGCCGCATGGCCCGGAGTCCTTCCGGCCCCGCGCCGCGGAGCAGCCGGAGCAGGAACGTTTCAGCCTGGTCGTCCCGCTGATGGGCCAGGACCAGAACCGGTATCCCCCGCTCCCGGAGCACCTCTCCGAACGCTTCGTACCGTCTGATCCGCGCCGCGTTCTCATCCTGCCGTCCGGCCAGATCCACCCGCCTGACGTGCAGCGGAATCCCCGCGCTTTCACAGAGGCCGCGGACGAAGGTTTCGTCCCCGTCCGACGCTTCTCCCCGGAGTCCGTGGTTCACATGGACCGCTTCCAGGGAAACCGTTCCCGCGTCCCGCATGGGAAGCAGAATCCGGAGCAGCGCCGTCGAATCCGCCCCGCCGCTGAGTCCGATCAGACACCTTCCCTCCGGCGCGGGGCGCAGTCTTCTCCGGAGATCCTCCCATTTTTGCGTCATGGCCGCAGAGGCGCCGCGCAGACGTTGCAGGGACTCAGGTTCTTGTATTTGTCGCTGTTGATCTCCGAGTACTTGAAGTGTCCCTTCATGGGCAGATACTTCGCGTGCGTGCTCTTGCAGTTCTGGTCCAGGTGATACTTCGAGCCTCCGTCGGGATTGTAGTACAGGATCGTGTTCGCGTCGGCCGGCGGCGGCGCCGTGACCGTAGGCGTGGGCAGCGTCGCGGGATCCGGCGTTTCCGCTTCCTCGTACGTCTTCAGGCTCTGGGGATCCACGAACCACTGGTCCCCCTCCTTCAGCATCAGGACACTCAGCCGGTATTTCACGGGGTCCTTTCCGTTGTTCCGGTCGATGGTGGACGTCACGGTCGCCTTGCGGGAGGTTGAATCGTCCGTTCCGGACAGACCTTCCACATAGTAGTCGGTCGGCTTCCGGTTGGCCAGCAGTCCGAAAAGCGCCGCTTTGGGATTGTCCACGCTGCTCTGCCATGAGGGGGCGCAGAGGGCCAGCATCTCGTCCTGCATGTTGCTCATCCAGTAGCGGAAGAAGGTCTCCACCCGTTCCTGGGCGGATGTGTCCGCCGAAGGCGCGGGCGTCGGCGTGCTCTGATTCTGATCCACCGGAGCGACGGTGTTCCCGGTCTGCGTGTCCACGACCGAGTTGTCCTTTCCGGGCGTGACGGTCGCGGCAGCCTGTCCGCCGCCGTTCGACGGGGACCTTCCTCCCCCTCCGATTCCCAGCACGGTCACCAGCGCGACCAGGCTGAGAACGCCGAAGACGATCGTGTAGCATAGGCGGCGGTTCCCGGAAACCACCGGCTTCGCCCAGAAGAAGGCGGCGGATCCGGCCGCGAGCGCCAGGAAAAGCCAGAGCAGCGCGCGCGCGGACGGAACGAACAGCCCCGCCGCGAACAGCGCCAGCAGCATGGCGCTCAGAATGATCAGAAGCCCGTCGTTAAAAACAAACGGCTGCTTTTTCACCGGCACCGGCTGGGGTACGTATCCTCCGCCGTTCAGCGGAATCTGGCTGCCGTATTCCTGCTGCGGCCCCGGCTGAGGCGGCTGGTTTCTTCCCATCTGGGCGTAAGCGCCGCCGTACCCGCCCTGGACGTATCCCTGCTGGCCCTGGGTGTAGTTCCCCTGCCCCGCGGCCATCTGGGGATATGTGTATCCCGCGGAGGCCTGCGGAGGATATCCTGCGCCGGATAATCCCTGGCTGTATCCGTATGCG
>ONXY01000303.1 GCA_900321945.1 uncultured Eubacteriales bacterium
AAGCTGAAGGAAACCGCCTCCGGCTTCAGAAAGCAGTTCGAGGAGCTGCTGCAGGCCCAGCAGAAAGCGCTGGAAGACGCGGCGGATCTGTTTTGACGGAAGGGCGGTAGACGCGCATGTTTGGATACAGACCTGACGGCAGGCGGCTGAAGGGCACGGATCCCATCGTTCAGATCACGCCCTATCTGATGCCCATGCGCTGCGACGCGCAGGTGTTTCTGGAACACAAGCTGGACTACGAGCTGCTGTCCCGCTATATCGCGGAGAAGGCGCGGGAAGGCCAGAAGGTGACCTTCATGCAGATCATCGTCGCCGCGTACGTCCGGGGAATCAGCCAGCATCCGGAGATCAACCGGTTCATCAAAAACAAGCAGTGTTTCGCCCGGACCAACTGCTCCGTTTCCTTCACGCTGCTGAAGGACAGCCAGAACCACGACAGCCCGGAATCCACCGTGCGCATCGAGTTCGATCCGACGGACACGCTCTTCGACGTCCGGGACCGGATGACCGCGGCGGTGGAGGCGAACCGGGGCGAAGCCTCGGAGGGCGCCTTTGTGGACAGGCTGGCCGGGTTCGTCCTGGCCATTCCGGGCCTGGCGAGCCTGGTGGTGGGGCTGGTGCGGCTTCTGGACCGGTACGGCCTGGCGCCGGGAGCCTTCATCAAGGAGCTCCCCTTCTACAGCGGCATGTTCATCACCAACAACGCGTCCATCGGCCTGCATCACGTGTGGCATCATATCTACAACTTCGGAACCGTGTCGGCCTTCTTCGGCATGGGCAGCGTTCTGAAGGAAGCGGCGGTGGAGCCGGAGGGCCGGGTGCGGATGAAGCGCTGGCTTCCGATCGGCGTGACCGTGGACGAGCGGATTTCCTCCGGAGCCCACTACGCCGCGTTCTTCGCGGACGTGGTCCGGTGCATGAACCATCCGGAAACGCTGGAGACGCCGCCGGAATCGGTCCGGTACGACCGGAACGCGGAATACCACGTCCCGAAGATCGGTCAGGGAAAATAAACGGAAACCGGCCGGAGCCGGGGGAACGGAAAGTCCCCCGGCTCCGTTTTTTTGTCTTCCGCCCCGCTTTTCTTAACAATATCTTAATACGGCTCCCGGGATTCTAACGCCGTTCTTACGGCCCGGCCTTTACAATAAGGGTGAAAATGAGGGGAGGGAATACCGTGAGAACCTGGGGCGGACACCGGATTACGACCTTTCAGGTCATCGCGCTGGGGTTTGCGCTGCTGATCCTGATCGGGACGGGTCTGCTGATGCTGCCGGTCTCCGCCGCGGACGGGAAGGGAACGGGGTTTTCGGACGCCCTGTTCACGGCGGTCTCCGCGGTCTGCGTGACGGGCCTGGTCGTGACGGACACCGCCGTCCACTGGTCCGCGTTCGGGCAGGCCGTGATCCTCCTCCTGATCCAGACCGGCGGAATGGGCGTGGTCACGGCCGCCCTGACGCTCTCGTTCCTTTCCGGACGCCGGATCGGGCTGATGCAGCGGAGCGTGATGCAGGAATCCATCTCCGCCCCCCAGGTCGGGGGCATCGTCAGACTGACCCGGTTCATCGTCCTCACGTCCCTTTCCGCCGAGCTGCTGGGAGCGCTCCTGCTGGCGCCGGTTTTCGTTCCGGAATTCGGGTGGGGGAAGGGAATCTGGTATTCGGTATTCCATTCCGTTTCGGCGTTCTGCAACGCCGGCTTCGACCTCATGGGCGTTCACGGGGAGTTTTCCTCGATGACGGCCTACGCCGGAAACGCGGTTGTCAATATCACGCTGACGCTGCTGATCACCGTCGGCGGCATCGGGTTCCTGGTCTGGGACGACGTGCGGGCGCACGGCCTGCGTCTGAAACAGTACCGGCTGCAGAGCAAGATCGCCCTGACCGTGTCCGCCGGGCTGATCCTGATCCCGTTTCTGTGGTTCTTCCTTGCCGAAATGGAGCGGGTCCCGGCGGGGGAGCGGATCCTGCCCGCCCTGTTCCAGTCCGTGACGCTGCGGACCGCCGGCTTCAACACGGTGGATCTGAACGGCTTCAGCGGCGGCGGCCAGGCGATGATGATCCTGTGCATGCTGGTGGGCGGCTCCCCCGGATCGACCGCCGGCGGCATGAAAACCACCACGGGCGCGGTGCTGCTGCTGACCGCCCACGCGGTCTTCCGCAGAAAGGACCACGCGGTCTGCTTCGGGCGGCGCATCGGGGAGGATTCGGTGCGGAGCGCCGTGGCGCTCGCGACGATGTACATCCTGCTTTTCTTCACCGGCGGAATGCTCATCAGCCGGGCGGAGGGCCTTCCGCTGATGAGCTGCCTTTTCGAGACGGCGTCCGCCCTCGGCACG
>ONXY01000308.1 GCA_900321945.1 uncultured Eubacteriales bacterium
CCGCTCCACGTCGGCGAACACGCGCGCGCCGGCGGGCGGCGTCCAGTCCACCGTGCGGGAAATCTCCGCGGGCCCCTCATAAGTGAATTTCCGGGTGAGCCGGGTCACGATCGGATCTCCCGGCCGCCAGAAGCCGATGCGGCGCACCTCGTCCGCTTTCCACTGCTTTTCGGGATCATCCGGGAAACCGATGCCGTTTTCATCCAAAGTCCCCGGCAGGCGCATCTGAGCGCGCCGGCCGGGGACTTCGCATGCCCACGTGCCTGAAAGATCAAAGCAAATCATGGGTCTCTCCTTATGATTCTTTTGTCTTCGACGGGTGGAATCCCTCTGATCAGCCGTTTCCGAGGGCGTCCATGGGGATGAAGCCCCGGGCGGTCTGCCCGTCGACGGTGAACTCGATGTACCACAGATCATACTGATAATAGTTGTATTTTCCGAGGATGTAGAAGGTTTCGCCCTCGCTGAGCTGGGCGAAGTAGCCGGACTGGTCGTAGGGCTCCAGATTGTTGTCGGTTACGTAGATCTCGGTCGGGGCCGTCTGGGGAATATAGCTGAAGTGAGGCACCATGGAGGTCTTCACGTCCTTGATATATTTCGGCGGAATCCAGCCGACTCTCGTTCCGCCGTTGTTCGTGGAATAACGGACCAGCAGCCAGCCCTGATCGCTGTAGCCGCCCAGATCGATATAGGAATTGGTATCCACCTTGGCCTTGCCGTTGTTGCAGCGGTACGCGTCCTTATACGGAGCGGAATAGACCGGGCAGACGCCGCGCCCGATGCCGTTTTTCTTATGCTCAAACTTAAAGGGCTTTACGCCGGACAGGGAGTCGGAGACATAAGAGGAACTGCTTCCGCCGTTGACACTTTTCGCGGCCAGTGCGGGTAAAGAAGAAAGCACAAGCAGGACAGCAAGCACAAGAGCAACCGTTTTTTTCATGAATGACCCCTCCCCGTGATTTCAGGCCGAATACCGCCGGGCTCCCCGCCGGAAGCGGAGCGCAGTCCCGGAGAAGCGGCACGGTATGCGGCGCGTTTCTGAACTGAATCTATTGTAGCAGACTCAGGAGGAAATATCAAGGAAGGAACAGCGTCAAAAAATGTTTCAAAATGAAACAAAAATTATTAAAAAATGTTGACAATTGAAACATCATGTGATAAGATGATCCCGCGAAAGGGAGGGAACAGGATGAAGGACAGAGCGCCCGGCGGGGCTGAAGGGTTTGCCGGAACCATCCGGACGGGCCGGAAGGAAAAAGGCCTGAACCAGCAGCAGCTGGCAGACCGGGTCGGCGTCAGCCGGAATACCGTCGCCGGGTGGGAGACGGGTCACAGCCGTCCCGATCTGGAAACTCTTCCGAGGCTGTGCTCCTCCCTGGGAATGAGCGTGAACGCCTTTTTCGGGATGGAGGACGGGGTGACGGGGACGGAACGGAGGCTGCTGGATGCATTCCGGGCTCTGGAGGAGCCTGACCGGCTCGCGGTTCTCTGGCAGACAGAAGCACTGAAGACTCAGCGGGAGCTTCACCGGGCCGGCAGAAGCGGGACCGGGAAATCCGCTTCCCGGGTTCGGGACACATCCGCAGCGAGCCGCAGGCGCCTGTCCATGACCGGAAATTCAGCTGACGAACCGGAAACGCGGACAGCAGGGCTTCGCCGAAAGGCTGTCCGCCTGTACCGCAGCGATCTGAGCGCGGCCGCCGGTTTCAGCGGAACGCTGGATTCCGAACGGGGTGAGAAGGTCTGGATTTTTGCGGACGAACGGACGGAGAAAGCGGACGAGATTATCGCGGTTAACGGACACAGCATGGAACCGACCTTCGCCGACGGGGATCTGGTGCTGGTTCAGCATACGGAAACGCTTCGCCCCGGAGAGATCGGCGTCTTCATCGCCGACGGAGAAGGGTATATCAAGGAATACCGGCCGGACGGGCTTTATTCCCATAACGCGGCTTACGCTCCGATGTTTTTCCGGGAAGGAAACGACGTCCGCTGTATCGGCCGGGTGCTGGGGCGGATTGATGAGGAACAGTGGCCGACAGAGGCACAGATTGAGATGCTGGAGGAGATGAGATTATGATGAACAGAATGAATCAGGAAACCATCC
>ONXY01000310.1 GCA_900321945.1 uncultured Eubacteriales bacterium
CCCCGCCGGCGGGCTCCGTCCGGGGCGCCCGCCGCGCCGCTCATTCTTCCTCTCCGGCTTAAACGCTCCCTCGCGGTTCCGGCGCTCTGAAACCGTCCGCGGCTCATCCCTCCTGCATCCTGCCGCGGATGGCGGCGAAGGATTCCTCGGAGATGTCGTGTTCGATCTTGCAGGCGTCTTTCCGGGCGGTTTCCTCGTTCACGCCGAGGGATACGAAGAACCGGGTCAGCGTCAGGTGGCGGTCGTAGATGCGCCGGGCGATGGCGTAGCCCTTGTCGGTCAGCGAAATCAGGCCGCCTTTCTCCATGGAGATGTAGCCGTTCTCCCGCAGCTTCTTCATCGCGACGCTGACGGAGGGCTTGGTCACGCCGAGCGCCGCGGCGATATCCGTCGAACGGGCGTAACCTTTTCCCTCCAGAAGGATCAGGATCTGCTCGAGATAATCTTCCGCGGATTCGTATATGTTCATATCGGTTCTCCTTCTTTCAGGCGCGTTCTGCGGTTTCTTTCGATATAACAAATATAGCACATCGGTTCCGTGAAATCAATCTCGCGAAAAAAAGGCTTGACAAGTTAGGCTTATATAACTACAATACATCCTGCGGTTAGCCAATGCTAACAACCGGACGGAGACAGAATTCCGTCAGACGGGAGGCGACAGGATGATGCCACTGAACTATGCGGTTCCGGGGGAGGAAACGGTGATCCGCAGGATCGGCGGAAGCCCCGAAGTCAGGAAGCATCTGGAGGATCTGGGGTTCACGGTGGGCGGCAGCGTGAAGGTCGTCGCCGCGCTGAACGGCAGCCTGATCGTGAAAGTCAGGGAGACCCGCGTGGCCATCAGCGACGAGACGGCGCGCAGGATCATGGTCTGAAAAGGAGGAGCGGGCATGAACAGCTTAAGGGATGTCCCGGTGGGAAACACGGCGAAGGTGGTCAGGATTCAC
Source organism: uncultured Eubacteriales bacterium (assembly GCA_900321945.1). The sequence goes on from ONXY01000310.1 coordinate 948, forward strand.
GGCGAAGGAGCGGTGAAGCGCAGAATCATGGACATGGGAATCACCCGGGGCGTGGAAATCTTTGTGCGCAGGGTGGCGCCGCTGGGGGATCCCATCGAGATCACCGTGCGCGGGTACGAGCTGTCCCTGCGGAAGGCGGACGCCGAAGACATTGAAGTCGAATAATTTTTTTGCTTGATTTGTTAGGTTATGCTAATCAGATAACTGCAGCAGAAGGAGCGGGTATGCGATGGACATCCGAATCGCCCTGGCGGGCAATCCAAACAGCGGAAAAACGACCCTTTTCAACGCCCTGACCGGTTCCAACCAGTTTGTCGGAAACTGGCCCGGCGTCACGGTGGAAAAGAAGGAAGGAAAACTCAGGAAGCACGACGGCGTGACAATCACCGATCTGCCGGGCATTTACAGCCTGTCGCCCTATACGCTTGAAGAGGTGGTGGCCCGGAATTATCTGATCGGCGAGCGGCCCGACGCGATTCTGAACATCATCGACGGCACCAACCTGGAGCGGAACCTCTACCTGACCACCCAGCTGGTGGAACTGGGCATCCCCGTAGTGGTGGCCATCAACATGATGGACGTGGTGAAGAGAAACGGCGACAGTCTGAACACGGAGGATCTGGCGAAGCAGCTGGGCTGCAGGGTGGTGGAAATCTCCGCCCTGAAGGGCACCGGCGTGACAGAAGCGGCGGAAGCGGCCGTCCGGGCGGCAAAGGAAACGAAAACGGTTCCGCAGCACACCTTCTCGGGTCCGGTGGAACACGCGCTGGCGCATATCGAGGAGGCCGCCCTTCACGGTCTTCCGGAAGAGCGGCAGCGCTGGTATGCCATCAAAGTGTTCGAGCGGGACGACAAGGTGCTGGAGCAGCTGAAAATCCCGCCGGAAACCATGAAGCATATCGAATCCGACATCGCGGCCGCGGAGAAGGAACTGGACGACGACGCGGAAAGTATCATCACCAACGAGCGCTATGTGTATATCGCGCAGGTGATCCGGTCCTGCTACCGGAAGCATAACGCGGGCAGTCTCAGCGCCTCCGATAAGATCGACAGGGTTGTCACGAACCGCTGGCTGGGCCTGCCGGTCTTCGCGCTGGTCATGTTCGCGGTATACTGGATCGCCATGGTGGCGGTCGGCGCCCCCGCGACCGACTGGGCCAACGACGGGCTGTTCGGCGACGGGTACCACCTGTTCGGAAAAGGCGCCGCGCAGTATGCGGCGGCGGCGGAACGCTACGGCGATACGGACGTGATTATCGCGGCCTTTGCGAAACAGTACGGCGTGGAATTCGACCGGGAAAATCCGGAGGAATCCCTGAACGCTCTGCTGGCGGCCGTTCCGGAAGACGCCTCCGTGACCTATATCACCCAGGACGAGGAGACGCTGGAAACCGAAGAGCATCCCGGCACCGGCAGGGAGGATCTGCGGGCGGCCGCGGCGGAATACCTGAGCACGGAGGAGGGGTATAAATCCGGCGCCGGCGCGCCTGACCCGGCAGACTACGGCACCTGGGTGCCCGGCATCCCGGTGCTTGTGGAAAGAGGTCTGGACAGGATCGGGGTCGCGGACTGGCTCAGAGGCCTGATCCTGGACGGCATCATCGCCGGTGTCGGCTCGGTGCTGGGTTTCCTGCCCCAGATGCTGGTGCTTTTCCTCCTGCTGGCCTTCCTGGAGGCCTGCGGGTATATGGCGCGCATCGCCTTCGTGCTGGACCGGATCTTCCGCAGGTTCGGCCTGAGCGGCAAATCCTTCATCCCCATGCTGATCGGCACGGGCTGCGGCGTGCCGGGCATCATGGCCTCCCGGACCATTGAGAACGAGCGCGACCGCCGGATGACGATCATGACGACGACCTTCATCCCCTGCAGCGCGAAGGTGCCTTTCATTTCCATGATCGCCGGCGCCATTTTCCATAAATCCGCTTGGGTCGCCACCAGCGCGTACTTCGTCGGCATGGCGGCCATCATTGTCAGCGGCATTATTCTGAAGAAGACGAAGCGTTTCGCCGGGGAACCCGCTCCCTTCGTCATGGAGCTTCCCGCCTATCACTGGCCCACCCTGTCCAATGTGCTACGTTCCATGTGGGAGCGCGGCTGGAGCTTTATCAGGAAGGCCGGCACCATCATCCTTCTTTCCACGATCCTGGTGTGGTTCCTGAGCCGCTTCGGGATCGCGGACGGTACGTTCCGCATGCTGGAGAAGGAAGAGCTTGAGCTGTCCGTCCTGGCCCGGATCGGCGGCGTGATCGCCTTCATTTTCAGGCCGGTGGGCTTCGGTACCTGGCAGGCCGCGGTGGCCTCCGTCACCGGCCTGATCGCCAAGGAGAACATCGTGGGCACCATGGGCATCCTGTACGGCGGCACGGAAGCCTACGCCAATCTGGCCGCGTCTTTCACCGGCGCCGCCGCCTATGCCTTCCTGGTGTTCAATCTGCTGTGCGCTCCCTGCTTCGCGGCGATCGGCGCCATCCGGCGGGAGATGAACGACGCGGGCTGGACCTGGTTCGCCATCGCCTGGCAGTGCGGCTTCGCTTACGCCGCCGCCCTGATGATTTACCAGTTCGGCAGGCTGTTCACGGGCAGCTTCAGCGCGGCCGGTCTGGCCGCCGCCCTGGCCGTTCTCGGAGTCATGATTTATATGCTGTTCTTCAGAAAGTATCGGGAAGCCGTCAGACTGACGCGGAGGGTGTGATCTGATGATTCAGGGAATTGCCGAAAACGCGGGAACAATCGCCGTAAGCCTGCTGCTGGCCGGCCTCGTGACGCTGATCGCCGTCCGGCTGCGAAAGGACAGGAAGCGGGGGAAATTCTCCTGCGGAGGCGGCTGCGGCGGCTGCCCCATGGCCGGAACCTGTCATAAAACTTCATAAAAGAGCGGGAGGCGCGGAAAACGTGCCTCCCGTATTGTTAATTCTTTTATTCCGGATATTTTGTTTTTGGGGAAAATCGGATATAATATGACGATAAAATCAGAAGGAGCCGGGTTTTTTGAACGAGATCATGATCCGCTTCTGGCAGCCGTCGGATCTTCCGGATCTGCGGGAGATCTTTTCCGTCTCCTTCGGGGATCCGCCGGAAATCCCGGAAGCTTTCCACCGGGCTTTTCTGACCTCGCCGGAGGCCTGCATGCTGGCGGCTGTTCCGGAGGACGGAAGACCGGAGGGGCGTCCGGCGGCGGCGGCGTACTGCCTGCCCGGAGCCCGGCTGTGCTTTCCGGAGCGCAGGATTCCCTCCGTCTATCTGTACGCCTTCGGCTGCCTGCCGGAATACCGCGGCCGCGGGTTTATGAAACGGGTGTATACCGCTCTTTTTGAGACAGCCCGCGGACGGGCGCCGGCAAGCTGCATCATTCCCGTTTCGGACGGTATGCTGCGGGCATATAACCAGTCCGGTTTCACCTTTGTTCCGCTGGGGCGGATCCGCGCCGCGGCGGTAAGCGGATCCGCGGCCCGGGCCGCGGAAAAGCTGCCGGCGGAGCGGATTCCGTGGCAGGAATACGCGCGCCGCCGGGAGGAATGGCTGAAGCCCTTTCCCCACGCGGATTATCCGGCCTCCTACTATGAGCTGTCGGCGGCGTACGGATATGTTTTTCTGTCCATGCCCGGCGCGCTGGCGGCGATGATCCCCGAAGAGGACCGGTTCATCGCGGCCGAGCTGCTGTGCCCGGCGGCCGATCCTGCCCGGGCGCTGGCGGGCGCCGCCGAAGCGTGTCCGGCGGAAAGCTACGAAGTCCGGACGCCGGTGTTCTTCCCTGGGCCCGGGGAGATCCGCCCCTTCGCGTACTGGCATGAAGCGGCTGGAAATCTGTCCGGAACCGAAACCTTCTGGTATCCCTTCGGACTGGAATAGGCGGATTTCCGCGAAACACCGTCCCCGCGCGGGAGAAAGGAAAAACCAGACCTTGAATATACGGACCTTTCGTCCTCTTCTTCCGGAGGATCTCCCCTGGCTGAACCGGTGCCGGGACGCGGCGGATCATCCCTTTACGGCCCTGACCGGCGTCTCGCTGATCAGCTGGGCGCGGACGTACGGGCTGACCGTGGCCGGCGACGACGATTTTTTCGTAATCCACAGCCGGCATGACGACGGGTATTACGCGCCCGTCGGAAGTCCGGAAAAGTGCGCGGCTTTCATGGAGAAAACCGCCGCGGAGGAAAAATCCGCCCGCTTCATGTACGTGAAGGAG
>ONXY01000167.1 GCA_900321945.1 uncultured Eubacteriales bacterium
TCCGTCCTGTCCCCCGGATACAGCTCAAGCCTGTAGCTGCCCTCGAACCAGTTGCTGACGCCGTCGCTGTTGCATACCAGGGGATTGCCGTACCGGTCCCAGGTTTCAACGATGAAATTCACGCGGTCCACGGTGAAATCGCTGCGGTTCCGGAAAACCATCCGGATGTTCTCGTTCTCCAGATAGATGTCGTCCACGACCACGGCCCGGTTGAAATCGTCCACCCGGATCTCCGCCGAGGCGGTGAACCCGCCGTCCTCGGTGACGCCGGTGATGGTGGTGGTTCCTCTGTGCCATCCGCGGACGTGGCCGATGTTCCGCTTGTCCGTCACGGTGGCGATGTAATCGTCCCCCGTCGTGAAGTGCACGTTCAGGTTGTTCGCGTTGGAGGGATAGATCAGCGCCTTCACGTTCATGCTGCCCTCCAGCTGGACGTGATACACGGGGTACTGGATCGCGACGCCTTCCACGGGCTGGGTCACGGTGACCCGCACCTGGCCCCTGCGGCCCGATCCGTCGGTGGCCGTCGCGGTGATGGTGGAGGTTCCCCGGACCAGGCCGGTCACGACGCCGTTCTGGTCCACGGTGGCCACCTTCCGGTTGGAGCTGCTGAAGGTCACGTCCTGAATGGTGGCGTCCGCCGGCTGAACTTCCCAGCTCAGCTGCGCGGTGGTCCGCACGGGCAGGGAAACGGGCGTTCCGGTGAAGACGATCTTCTCCACCTTCTGGATCACCTGCACCGGCACGGATACGGAAACGTTCGGATCCGCCTTGGCGGCGATGATGATTTCGCATTCCCCGCGCTTCACGCCCCGGACCTGTCCGGACGGGGTAACCGTGGCGACGGAGGGATCGGTGGAGGTGAACGTCAGCCCCCGGTCGTTCGCTTCCTGCGGCTGCACCGACGCGTGCAGATAGCCTTGCTGGCGCGTGGCCAGCATGAGGCTGGTCTCGCGCACGGCGATCCCCGTGGGCTTCTGGGCCACGACTACGGTGACGGAAGCCTTCTTTCCGGATCCGTCCAGCGCCTTCGCCTCGATGACCGTGGTTCCCTTTTTGACGCCGGTCACGACGCCGTTCTGGTCCACGGTGGCGACCTTCGGGTTCCGGCTGGACCATTCCACCTCGCGGAGGGTGACGTTGTCCGGTTCAAAGCCGGCCGTCAGCTGCAGGGTTCCCCCCGCCGCGACCGTCCTTCCCTCCGGCGTTTCGACCGTCAGCTTCGCGACGGGCTGCGTCACCAGCACGTGCCAGAACTCCTGCACCTCCGGGTTCTGCTCGCTCGTGGCCGTCAGCATGCACTCGCCGGCCTGCCTGGCTTTCGCGGTGTCCCCGCTGACGCTCAGAACCCCCTCGTCCGAGGAGGAAAACAGCACCCGCTTCCCGCTCGCGTCCGGCGGCGTGCAGGTGGCCGCCAGCTTGAAGCTCTTTCCCGCCGCGGTCAGAATCACGTTCCCTTCCGGTTCTTCGTTCAGCAGGCCGCTGATCCGGGGATCCGTCGGATCGTATACCCTGAGCTTGGTCGTGTCCAGCGTGACCTTGGTCACGGCGCGCAGCACCTTCACGGAAAGGGTGGCCGTCCACTTCTTTTTCCCGGAGGTCAGCGTGGCCCGGATGACGGCCTCCCCCTTTTTCAGGGCGGAAAGGGTTCCGTCCGCCGCGACGGAAACGACCGAGTTTTTCGAGCTGGTGAAGACCGGCTCCCCTCCCTCCGCCGCGGCTCCCTCGCGGATCAGCACGGGCTGCGCCGATGAGCCCTCAAAGATCTGAAGGCTCTTTTCCTCAAAGCGGATCCCGTCCGCCGCCAGCGCCGCGCCGGCCAGAACCGTCAGCAGAAGCAGCAGGATCAGCCCTGCCGCGCGTTTTCTCTTCATGAACCGTTACCTCCCCGTTCGCGGATTACACGGAAAAAGGGTGCCGCCCCCGACACCCTCCCTTGTTTTTCATCCGTCAGTGCGTATTCAGATAGGAGCGGACCAGCTCCTCGATGATCTCGTCCCGCTCCAGGCGGCAGATCATGCTTCGGGCCGCGTTGTAACTGGTGATGTACGTGGGATCGCCGCTGATGATGTAGCCCACCAGCTGGGTGATGGGATCGTACCCCTTGGCCTGCAGCGCCTTGTAGACGTACAGAAGAATGTCCTGCGCCTCGTTGCCGGAATCGGCAATCGGCTGCATTTTCATGGTATCGAAGGTGTCCTGCATCGCGCATCCCTCCCGCTTCCCGGATTCAGAATGATTATACACGCTTTTCCCGCGTTTGAAAAGAGGAAAATGTACGAAAATTGTAACAAATCCGGCTTTTTTTCCTTCCGGACGGCCTCGTTTTCTCCCAGAATCCGCCGTTTCTCCGGACGCGCCCGGAATTGTTACGAAATTTCTTCAGCTCCGCGGCGCGCCGGACGGCCTCCGCTGTTTTTTTGCCTCCGCCCTTGCGGAAGCGCCGGCTTTCCCTTATAATATATTTTTGTACGCGCCCCGGCGCGATCAACCCCGGAAAGGCAGGAAAACGGCATGGAAACGAACGCACCCCGCGGCAATTTTATCTGGGACGCCATCGAGCAGGATCTGGCCGACGGCCGGTATCAGGAGGTTCACACCCGTTTTCCTCCGGAGCCCAACGGCTATATGCACATCGGGCACTGCAAGGCCCTGATCATGGACTTCCTCACGGCGGAGAAGTTCGGCGGAAAATGCAACCTCCGCTTTGACGACACGAACCCCGCCAAGGAGGACATGGAGTACGTGGAGAACATCCGCAAGGATATCCACTGGCTCGGCTTCCACTGGACCGGCGGCGAGTTCTTCGCCTCGGATTATTACGACAAGTGCTACGA
>ONXY01000312.1 GCA_900321945.1 uncultured Eubacteriales bacterium
CAGGATCTCCTTGGAGCCCGTGATGATGATCCGCCGCAGAACGATCTGCAGGGTGAACTTCGTATCGTCCGAAATATAGATCAGCACGTCAAACCAGCTGTTCCAGTGCCCGACCACCAGCCACAGCGCCACCGTCGCCAGGATAGGCTTGGAGAGCGGCAGGATGATCTGCAGGAAGATCCTGAACCGGCCGGCGCCGTCGATCAGACAGCTCTCCTCGATCTCCTCCGGCAGGGACTGGAAGTAGTTCCGCATGATGACCATGTTGTAGGCACTGATGAACCCGGGCAGGATCATGGCGCCGTAGGTATTCAGCAGGCCCAGGTTCTTGACCACCAGATAGCTCGGGATCAGGCCGCCGGAGAAGAACATCGTGAACACGATGAAGAAGGTCCAGAAGGTGCGGTGCGGGAAAAAGCGCTTGCTGAGCACGTAGGCGCCCATGGCCGTGAAGAACAGCTGGGTCACGGTGCCGACGGCCGTGCGGATCAGCGTGTTCTTGTAGCCCAGCCAGATATACCGGTTCCCGATCACGCGGGCGTAGTTGTCCAGGGTCGCGTCCCGCGGCCAGAGCAGCAGGCCGCCCTTTGTGGCGATATACGAGGGGGACAGGCTCAGGTTCAGCAGGTGCCAGAAAGCGACGACGATCGTTGCGCAGAGCAGGATCAGCAGCAGGTAGATCAGCGCCTTGCCGGGGGTGAAGCGTTTCTGTACCATTCTCTGCGCCCCCTTACCAGATGCCGCTGCCGCTGATGCGCTTGGCAGCCAGATTGGTGCCCACCACCAGCACGAAGGCGATCACATTCTTGAACAGGCCCACGGCCGTCGCCAGCGCGTATTTCATATCGCCAAGGCCGTAGCGGTAGACATAGGTGTCGATGATGTCGCCCGCCTCGTACACCGCGCTGTTGTACAGATTGAAGATCTGGTCAAAGCCCGCGTCCATGACCGAACCGACGTTCAGGATCAGCATGACCACGATGGTCGAGGCCAGCGAGGGCAGCGTGATATACCGCGTACACTGGAAGCGGGTGGCCCCGTCCACCGTGGCCGCCTCGTACAGCGCGGGATCGATGCCCGCGATGGTCGCCAGATACAGGATCGACGACCAGCCGACATTTTTCCAGATATCCGTCACGATCAGGGTGCCGCGGAAATAGCGGTTGTCCCCGAGGAAATAGATCGAGTCCTTCACGCCGAAAACGGTTTTGAGGATATAGTTGACCGCGCCGTTGTTCGGGGAGAGCAGCTGCTGGAACATGCCGGCCAGCACGACCCAGGACAGGAAGTGGGGCAGATAGGTGACCGTCTGCACGCCCTTCTTGAAGCGGGCGTGGGTCACCTCGTTGAGCATGAGGGCCAGCAGGATCGGCGCGGGAAAGCCGAACAGCAGCTTCAGCCCGCTGATGACCAGCGTGTTCCGCACGCTGCGGGTGAAGGTGGACGTGCGGAAGGCCTTGGTGAAATTGTCCAGCCCGCACCAGGCGCTGCCGAAAATGCCCTTGCTGATCTTGTAATCCTTGAAGGCGATGACGATGCCGCTCATGGGCACATACTTGAAGACGATAAAATACACCACCACGGGCAGGAACATCAGCGCCAGCGCGATATGCTTCCTGTAGCCCCGGAAGCCGCTCAGAAAGCTGCTTCTTCCGCCCGGGTAGATCCTTCCCCCTGTTCTTTCCATGTGAAATCCGTTCCCTCCGTTGTCCGGCCTATTTCCTTTTTTCGTCTTCTGTCGTCAACAAAATATTAGCAAACGAACTGTACAAAAGGAAAGTGCCTACGCAAATATAAAATGTGCTGAAATTAACATCCGTTCCCTTTTGGCAAAAAACGCCTACGGCCTCCGGTAGCCGTTCTTGTACTTCTGGGGCGTGACCCCGTAATACTGCCGGAAGGCGCGGGTGAAGGTGCTGGAATCCGTATAGCCGCAGGCGTCGCAGATCTCCTGGTTGCCCAGGCCGCGGGTCAGCAGCGCCACGGCGTACTGCATGCGCTGCTGCAGCAGGAACTGGTGCGGCGTATAGCCCGTTTCCTGCCGGAAGATGCGGATGAAGTAGTTCGGATGGTAGGAGAAGAGGCGGCTCAGATCCTCGATCTTCACTTCCTCCGAGATGTGCCCGCGGATGTACTGCTGCACCGTGTTCTGCATTTCGGAGGCCCGGACGTAGGCGGGATCGCCCTTCAGGAACTGGTCAAAGGCATCCGCCAGCAGCTCCAGCAGCTCCGTCCTTCCCTCGGAAATGCAGTGGCGAACGGTCTTCAGGTAGTAGAAGAGGCAGCTGCCCTCCTCCGGCCGCACAGTGATCAGGCGGGTGACGTGAGCCTCAAAAAAGGAAATATGCATGTAGGTGCAGAC
>ONXY01000556.1 GCA_900321945.1 uncultured Eubacteriales bacterium
CCTTCCTGAACGACACGGCGGAAAACGGGGAAGCGATCCTGGAGGCCTGCGCGGGCGCGGACGTGAAGGGGATCGTCTGCTTCGACATGGGCCTCACGCTGCGGGAGGGCGACCGGGAATATTACTACGCGGCGCTGGACCGGCATTTCCCCGGGCTGAAGGAGCGGTATATCCGCACCTACGGGAACGCCTACGAGCTGCCCAGCCCGAACCGGGAGCCGCTGACGGCGCTGTTCCGCTCCTTCTGCCGGGACCGGGGCATCCTGTACCGGCCGGAGGACTGCTTCGCCTATCTGGACGAATTCCCCGAAAAAGAACGCCAGCTGTCCTTCCTGGACGATGCCGGCTCGTAAGGAGGCGGTCCCTTGTTCCTGAGCGCCTTTGCCTTTCCCGGGGAGGAGGCCGAGTCCGACTTCCTGTTCGCGCTGAAAACCACCTATGACCAGTCCGTCTATCCCTACGGCGTCCTCCCGAAGGCGGGCCTGAACGAGATCGTTTTCCGCCCGGTGACCATCCTCTACGGCGGGAACGGCAGCGGAAAGAGCACGGCGCTGAACGTCATCGCCGAAAAGCTGCGGCTGGCCCGGAGCAGCGCCTTCAACCGCTCCCGCTTCTTTCAGGACTTTGTGGACCGGTGCCGGGCGACGCTGGAGGAAGCGGTCCCCCCGAACAGCCGGATCATCACCAGCGACGACGTGTTCGACATGATGCTGGATATCCGGAGCATCAACGGCGGCATCGACCGGAAGCGCGAAGAGCTGGCGGAGGATTATTTCGCCCTGAAGCGCGAGAAGTTCCAGCTGGGCTCCCTGGAGGACCTGGACCACCTGCGCCGGATCACCGAGGCGCGGCGCAGGACCATGAGCCGGTTTATCGAGGGCGAGTCCGGAAAGAGCCTGCGGGAACGGTCTAACGGGGAAAGCGCGCTGATGTATTTCCGGAGCAAGATGGAGATGGACACGCTCTGCCTGCTGGACGAGCCGGAAAACAGCCTGAGCCCGGAAAACCAGCTGGTGCTGGCGGATTATCTGGCGGAATCCGTCCGCTACTGCGGCAATCAGCTGGTGATCAGCACCCACTCGCCCTTCCTGCTGGCCCTGCCCGGCGCCAGGATCATCGATCTGGACGAGCACGCCCGGGTGGCGGACAGCTGGACGCAGCTGAAGAATCCGCGGGTCTATTACGAATTCTTCCGGAAGCACGCCCGGGCTTTTGAGGAGGAGGCCGAAGACCCGTAACGTCCCGAAAACCGGATACGCGAAAGGCCCGCCGTCCGGCTGCGGATCGGCGGGCCTTTTTGCTGCCTGCGGGTTATTTGCGCTTGCCCGCGGCGCTCATCTTGCGGAGCTCCGCGTCCAGGGGCTTGAACACGCTCTTGGGGCTCACTTCGTCCAGAAGGTCCCCCATCTTCCCGGCCTCTTCCTCCGTCAGTTTCCCGTTGCCGGTCACCGTGCGGAACTTCGAGGTGACGATGTAGGTGCGCACCTTCTTCACGGATACGCCCTCTTCGATCATAGCGCGGACCGTTTTGCTGGCATGGGCGAACCGGATCAGGTCCTTGTTCAGCAGGTCGTAGGACAGCTTGCCGTTCTTGTCGGTGTAGCGGGCGACGAGCTTCTGATATTCGGCGCTGTCGATCACCACGTCGTCCGGGGTGACTTCCTCGGTCTTGGCGGGCGCCGTATCCACAGGCGCTTTCTTCACCACGCGCACGCCGCCGCGCTTGGCGTAGGGCATGCCGGCGGTCAGGGCGATGGCCTCCCGGAAGGCTTCCGGGGGATACAGGTCCAGGGGGGTGTTCGCCGCGGGGATGGGTTCTCCGGAGGTTTTGCTGATGGACGCGATGCCGGGCTGCTTGGAATCGAAGCGGAGAACCGTTACGCCGGAGCCGCCGGCGGTGAGCTTCTGCCGGAACGCGACGGCAGGGATCACGGTCAGGTTGACAACGTCTGTGCGGATCATGATAAAACCTCCTTATTTGATTAATCGGAAGATAAGAAAACATGATGGGCAGCGGCGCGCGTCATCCCAGCATATCCCGGATCCGCAGGAGCAGCACGCCCACCAGGCTGTAGTAGCTCACCACGGCCACCAGGTCGCTCAGGGTGGTGATCATGGGGCCGGAGGCCACGGCGGGGTCGATCTTGACCTTCTTGAAGAACATCGGGATCAGTGTTCCGCTCAGGCTTGAGATCGTCATGGCGA
>ONXY01000314.1 GCA_900321945.1 uncultured Eubacteriales bacterium
ACCTACCTGCCCAAATTCATGTCCACGGTCGTCATGACCTCCCTGGTGGCCATGCTTGTCAAGCAGGGCTCCATCATCGGCCAGATGGGTATCGTGTCGCAGGCGCTGGTGAAGCTGGGCGTGATCTCGGAGGAGGTGGGCAACGCCGGATTGCTCAACAATCCCGGCTTCTTCCGCGCCATCTACCAGATCAGCGGCATCTGGGAAGGCGCGGGCTACGACAGCATCGTCTTCTTCGCCGCGATCATCGCGATCTCTCCCACCAGCTATGAGGCGGCCCAGATCGACGGGGCCGACAAATGGTCGCAGATGCGGTACGTGGTCCTGCCCAGCATGCTTTCGACCATCGTGATCATGCTGATCACCCGGATCGGATCCCTGCTGAACATCGGCTATGAAAAGGTCCTGCTTCTGTACAATACGAACACCTACGTGACGGCGGACGTCATCTCCACCCTCGCCTACCGGACGGGCCTGGGCGGCGGCGCCGGCACGGGCATCGCCTCCGCGGCGGAAATGATGAACAACGTGGTCGGCATGCTGCTGGTTATCGGCGCCAACACGATCGCCCGCAAGGCCAGCAACACGTCGTTGTACTGAGAGGAGGGGAACGCGGATGAAAAGAAAGCTGGAGGTCTCCGAACTCATATTCAAAATCATCAGCTACCTGCTGCTGACGGTCTTCGCCCTGCTGTGCCTCTACCCCTTCGTGTACGCGGTTTCAGCTTCCGTTTCCGGCCGGCACGTGGTGGAGTACAACGAGGTGGTGCTCTTCCCGAAAGATGTTCAGTTTGACGCTTTCGCTTCCATGTTCCAGAACAACATGTTCTGGAACGCCTACAGCAACACGCTCTTCGTGACGCTCTACGGCACGCTCTGGGCCATGGGCGTCTCGATCCTCGGCGCCTACGCCCTGTCGAAGAAGCGGCTGCTCTTCCGGAAGACGTTCAACTTCTTCCTGGTGTTCACGATGTGGTTCTCCGCCGGCATCATCCCCCAGTATCTGAATTATCTGCAGACGCAGACGGTCTTCCGGGCCGTCGGCATCATGGATGATAAATGGCTGGTGGTAATCGCCATGGGTATGGCGGCCATGAATATCATTCTCCTGCGCAACGCCTTTGAGAACGTGCCTTCCGAAATCGAGGAGGCGGCCATCGTGGACGGCGCCAGCGAGTTCCAGGTGCTGAACAAGGTGTTCATTCCGATGAGCAAGTCCACCATCGCGACCGTCGCCCTCTTCTTCGCCATCAGCCGGTGGAACGGTTACTTCTGGGCGCGCCGGATGATCTCCAACCAGTACGAGCATCCGCTGCAGGTCTTCATCCGGCTGCAGCTGGAGATGTACACGGATCCGGACCAGATGACCGGCTGGAGCGCCAACTACGCGTCGGACAGCGCCATTTACGCGCTGATCGTCTGCTCCATCATTCCGATCCTGATTATCTACCCCTTCATCCAGAAATACTTCGCCAAGGGCACCAACGCCGGCGGCGTGAAGGAGTAGTCCGCCAGTCGCCCCGCGGGCCGGGGGCCCGCATAATATAAAAGGAGGAAAACAAAATGAAGAAACTTCTCTCCCTCGTCCTGGCTCTGATCATGCTTCTGTCCGTGGTCAGCATCGCCTCCGCTGAGGACGCTCTGCCCGTCGCGCCGGGCACCGTGCTGCGGATGGCGGTTGGTTATAACAACGCCAAAACCGGCCTGCGCTTCGATCCCGAAGTGGCCGGCGAAGGCGTGACCCTTGCGGACGGCAAAACCTACCACTCCGGCGAGTTCAAGCCCACCTGGGTCGCCGTGCAGGAACTCCTGGGCTTCACCATTGAGGACCTGTATCAGGGCAACGGCGCCAACGCCGAGTTCGACGTCTGGAAGGAAAAGCTGGATCAGGTGGATATGCTGAGCGGCACCGCCGCCAAGCTGAGCGAGAACGGCGAGGCCGGCCTGCTGGTCAACATCGCCGAATATCTCGATAAGATGCCCAACTTCAACGCCTATCTGGAAGCCAACCCCATTGTCCGGCTGTCCATCACCGGCAACGTGGATACCGGCGCCATCTACTTCAGCCCCTACTTCGACGGCGTGGACGACATCGAGAAGATGCCCCTGATGCGTACGGACTGGGTCGAGAAGCTGCTCAACGGCGAGGGCGAATTCGCCGCCTCCGCCTGCCTGTTTACGGGCGCCCCCGTCTACACGCCCTATATGCCCACCGAAGGCAAGGTGGAAATCGACGTGGTGACCCCCGACGGAACCGCCGTGGAAACCATCGCCAAGGACTATGACGCCGCCGGCAACATCATCGCGAAGATGAACGAGGTGGGCGCGATGGACGGCGTGTCCGCCGTAAACATGCTGCGCACGTACATCGACGAAGCCTACGGCGGATACTACGGCACGGAGCGCGCGAACCTGTTCATCGGCCAGAACGCCGCCTGGGACGCGGACGAGCTCGTCGCCCTCCTGCGCTGCGTGGTCGCCAACCCCCAGACCCTGAACGGCACCGAAAGCGTGCAGGGCCTCTTCTCCCGTGAGGAGAACAACACCGCCCGCCGCGCGGACGTGTTCCGCTTCGCCGGCACCCTGTTCGGCGTCCGCGGCCTGGAATCCCGTCAGGATTACCTCTACGTGGGCAGCGACGGCATCCTGCACGACGCCCGTC
>ONXY01000107.1 GCA_900321945.1 uncultured Eubacteriales bacterium
GGGAGAGATTTCCCCCGCGATGGCGAACGCGGTGGCTTCCAGCCGCGCGTACCGGGTGCTGATTCCGATGAACCTCTGCAATACCTACGTGGCGGGAGCCGCAAAGAGCTCCGCCGCGATTCTGGAGGACGCCATGGATCATATCCGGCGGCTGATTCAGGGGACGGTGCGGACGGATGACCACGAATGAACGAAGAAAGAACGCGGTCCGGATCCGAAAGCTGACCTATTCGGCCATGTACCTGGCCATCGCGATGGCTCTGCCCTTTATCACGGGCCAGATTCCGGAAATCGGCGCGATGCTCTGCCCGATGCATATTCCCGCGCTGCTCTGCGGGTTCCTGTGCGGATGGCCGTGGGGCGCGGCCGTCGGATTCATCGCGCCGCTGCTGCGCGGGGCGCTTTTCGGAATGCCGGTCCTGTTTCCCACTGGAACGGCGATGGCCTTTGAGCTGGCGGTCTACGGCGGGGCGGCGGGCTTCCTTTACAGAGCGCTGCCCCGAAAAAAAGGAATCACATACGCGGTCCTTCTGACGTCCATGATCGCGGGACGGCTGGTATGGGGCGCCGCGCATCTGGCAATCGCCGGGTTTTCCGGAAGCGAGTTCACAGCGGCCATGTTCCTTGCCGGAGCGGTTACGCACGCCGTTCCCGGGATCATTCTGCAGCTTGTCCTGATCCCGGTTCTGGTTATCGCCATGGAACGGGCGGGGATGATTCTGCGGGATGAGTGAGCCGGGACGGGAAGCCGGAAAAGTACGAACCGGAACCGCGATTGACAGGATGCGGGGATCATACTATAATGACCGCAGAACAGGGAAAAACAAATCGGGAGCCGGCCGCGGAAGGAAAACGGGGCCGCGGTCTTCCGGACCGTTTCCCGAAGAAAGGATGTCTGCCATGAAAAAGAATCTGATCGTCAGAGCCGCGGCGCTGCTGCTGGCGGTGATGAGTGTCCTGACGGCGCCGTCCGCTTTCGCGGGGACCTCCACGGAGAAAGGAACCTCCGGCGCTTCCGGGGATTCCAGACTGCTCGCGGAGCTGAACGCACTGCCGCCCTTCAAGTTCAATATTCACAAGAAGGGCATCGGATACGGAAGCTGCCCCGTTTATACGGCTCCGTCCGTGGATTCCTACAGGTGCGCGAACGGGAGAGCCTCCTGCGACACCAACGCCAAGATGGACGACGCCGGGTTTGTGAACGGATGGCTGATGGTCCGGTATGAGACGAACAGCGGGAGCTGCCGGGTGGGCTATATTCCGCCGAAGTACGTCAAGGGGTTCAAGTCCAGCATGGTCCCGCACTTCGGGTACATTCCCGCCGTGGCGGACGACGTCATCTACGTTTCGGACAACCCCATGCGACACGACGATTCCTTCGCCATCCTGGAGAGCGGCGAACCGTTCCACATTCTCAGCAAGTACAATTATTATCAGAAGGACGGGCTCGAGTGGTGGTATATCGAATGCACGGTCGACGGCCAGACGGCGCGCGGCTTCATTGAATACTACGGCAATAAATTCCACCTGGGGTACAACTGACATCTGCCTTGACGGTTCGGAGCCGTCTCCGGGGATCCGGGATCCGCGGGGACGGCTCTTTTCTGTCTGCGCGGTCCGGCCGGCCGAAAGGGAGATGAGCGGCGCCACGGAAGCCGGAAACGTGTTATTCTGTCTTAAATCCGGACATTTTTTACAAAATTTTTCAAACATCCCGGAAAAGCGATTGCTTTTCCGGGATAAATCATTTATAATATCTTCAACAATCTGGACGATTCTTATTACCGAAAGGAATTCCTGAACCGGGAAGACGCCCGGTTCTCCGTTCGCCCCCACGATAGGTCCAAAGGATCCCGGAGCTCTTAATGCGGCCCGGGCGCCTGCTTCCGCAGGGCCGGCCGGCTTAAGAAATATAATTTCAGGAGGAGTTCCCATGAAAAAAATCGTTGCCCTGTTTCTCGCCGTGATGATGCTGGCCGGGCTCTGCACCGCGGCTTCCGCTGAGGAGTGGAAGTTCGAGCGCGGCATCACTATCGTGTGCCCCTGGGGCCTCGGTGGCGGCGCTGACGGCACCATCCGTCCCATGGCAACCCTGATGCAGAACTACCTGGGCGTTCCGGTCGAAGTCCGGAACGAGACCGGCGGCAGCGGCGTGACCGGCGCCACCTTCGCCTACAAAGAGCCCGCGGACGGCTACACCTTCCTGCTGGGAACCCAGTCCCTGTACATCCAGGACATGCTGGACAACATGGACTTCAACTTCAAGGATGAATTCGAGTGCGAGGACATCCTGGTGCAC
>ONXY01000360.1 GCA_900321945.1 uncultured Eubacteriales bacterium
CGCGGCGCCGATCTCCTCCAGCCCCTCGTTCAGGTTCAACTCCTGAAGCGGGCAATCGAGAGCATATTTGCCGGTTATGCGCTTCAGGGTCGAAGGAAAATTCATGTGTTTCAGCTGTTTGCAGCTGACGGCGAAGTCTCCGCTGATATATGCGAGCCCCTCGGGAAGCGTCAGCTCCTCCAGCGTATCGCACTGTATTTTTTCTATTCCGAGCACCGGGTATCCGCCGATCTCGCGCGGGATCTCGTACTTCAGGAATTCCCCTTCCAGTCCCGCCATGCAGCAGCCCTCGCCGGTGATCCGGAAAAAAGCGGTTCCTTCCGGATAACTGACCGTCAGTTCCGTTCCGTAAAACGCAGGCTGCACGCCGCGCCACAATGCCTCATCAGGCACTTTCTCTCCGGTCAGGGTACCCGTTCCCATAATTGGCGGGGCGGTTGTTTTTTCATAGAGGCGCACGGCCGCGCCGCCTATCGGCGCGGCGAAGATTTCATAGATCCGGTTCGACGCCGAACCGACATAGTCCGGCCGGGCTTCGAGCCGTTCCGACACAAACAGCACCGCTTCGGCTTCCTCCAGCGAAGACGCGCAGTTCGCTTCCGGCAGCCTTGCCTGGAACCCGCCGAGGAGGAATAAGTGTCCGTCCGGACCTCCGTAGCGGTACAGCGCGATGAATTTCGCTTCTTTCAGTTCTTCCGGAAGGCTTTCCGCCTCCGCGGCGTTTTTGAGATCGGGAAGGAACGCCGCCGGGATTTCCCCGGCCGGTTCAAAGGTCAGACCTGCATCCCAGCCGCCGTTTTCCAGTTCCGCGGCGCAGCGGACGGAAAGATCGAACAGCGCCGCCAGCTGCCCGTCCACCGTCGCAGAAGCCCGCGCCGTTTCCGCGGCCTGTCCGAGCAAATTCTCCGCCCGGGCGTCCAATGAGCCGGCCAGCAGAGGCAAAACCAGCAGCAGAAGAACGATCCGTTTCACGCCGACGCCTCCTTTATTCCCATTCCCTCTTTTCCGTAGCATAAGGGCGCCTGTCAGCATAACCCCTTGCGCATGATTATCATGGAACCCCTGCGCCCGCATTCCGTGAAGCCGGCTTTTTCATACAGCCGCAGCGGCCCGGTAAACGCCGGCGCGCGGTTTTGCTCCGGAAGTCCGGGATAGGCCTCGACGAAAGAATATCCCTGTTCTTTCGCGTCCCGGCACACCCGTTCCAGCAGCTTTCCGGCGATTCCCTTTCCCCGCCAGGCCGGGGCGATCTCAAAGCAGACGACCGATTTGACGGTTCCCCGGACGAGGGCGCCGTCCGGGGCGATGTCCTCCGGAAGGCTGTCCAGTTCGAATTCCCCGACCCGGTAATAGCTCAGCCTGTCGTTGGCGTTACACCAGCCCACGGACAGCCCGCCGTCATACGCCAGATAGCCCTGGATGATCCCGTTTTGAACCATGGAAGCTGCGGACTCGCGAAGGGCTCTCTTCCATCCTTCCTCTCCGCCGTACCGTTCCGCCCTGCCGAACAGCTCGCCTGCGATCTGCTCCCGGCTCAGGTTGAAGGCGTTGCAGTAACAGGGATAGAAGGGTGAACCGTCCGCGAACGCGCGATGATCGAAGAAGTCAAAGTAGTCCGCCGCCAGTTCCGGCGACAGCGCTCTGATCACCAGGTTCATCTTTCCGCAGCTCCTTCAGATTCGGTACCATTTCAGAAAACGCTTTCTTCAGGGAGAAAGAAATAAGGTGTGCCAGTGCTGTCGATCTCTTTCATGATACCGGTGCGCTCCCCCGGATTTTCCTGTCCGGCATATTCTCGTTTCATCCAGTTTTCATCGTTTCCGGACGATCAATCAATTTGTTGGACGAAAAAGTGCTTTAAGGATCACTGCGCCACATCGTAGTCCTGATGGATTTTTACGATTTCCAGGTTTTCGTTCAGGGTGACCCTGGTCGCGTAATAATTGAACCCGTTGCTGAATTCCTCTTTCTCCGCCTGAACCCTGAGGATATTCTCAAGTCCCTCTGTGACGGTCATTTCGGCGTCCAGATCCGGATCGGAATTGTCTTCGTACACGATTCCCTCCGCCGCCGGGAGATGCAGGACGGTCACGACGTTCATGAAAATCCGGTCGTCCATCGTGCTCCGGGCGATCAGATCTTCGCCGCCGTCGTACGCGTCCCCGAAATAAATCTCCTCGCCGCCTTCGCAGAGGAAGATTTCCGTATCGTCGACGCTGGTCTGCCCGGTGATTTTATAAAGGTATCCTCCGGCCAGAAGGGTGTCTCCCGCTTCCAGCTTCGCTGTTTCGCCGCGGTCGTACCGGTCGCAGTCGTACACGGTGAGCGTAAAGGTCCCGGTCTCTTCGCTGTACTCGCCGACGGTGGCATGGAATGTCGCTCCGGCGAGGCGCTCCGTATCCGGTTCCGCCGTCTTCGCCAGGGAAAGGGCGGCCGGGATGAGCATCAGCATCGCCAGGACGAG
>ONXY01000101.1 GCA_900321945.1 uncultured Eubacteriales bacterium
CCGGCCTTTTCAGACGCCGTCGAAAGTCTCTTTTCGATAAAACCTCTCCGGAATATGACAGTATCCTCCGGGGTTTTTCTCCAGGTATTTCTGATGGTATTCCTCCGCGGAGAAAAAGCAGGTCAGCGGTTCCACGGCGACCGCCAGCTTCCGCCCGGCCTTCCGCTCCTCCCGGGCGTACACGCGCGCGATGACCGGTTTCTGCTCCTCCTCCGTATAGTAAATACCCGTTCTGTACTGGATTCCCTCGTCGTGTCCCTGACGGTTGACGGAGAGAGGATCAATTACCATAAAATAACAGTCCAGCAGCTTTTCCAGGGTGATCTTTGTCTCGTCGTAGTCGATTCTGACGGTTTCCGCGTGGCCGCTGTCCGCGCAGACCTCCTCGTAGGTCGGCGCCTTCGCCGGACCGTTGGCGTAACCGACCTCCGTGGACAGAACGCCTTCAAACTGGTCGAAAAATTTCTGAAGGCCCCAGAAGCATCCGCCGGCCAGATAAACCGTTCTCATTCCGCGCTCCTCCTCTTCTCTTCTTCCCGCCCCTTCGCGAGCGTCCCGGAAAGAAAGTCCTCAACGTCGGTCACCCGGAACCCGGCGCCGGCCGCCATCGCGGCGAACACGCCGGAGCCGGGGACAAGTTTCCCCGAAAACGTTCCGTCGTAAATCTCCTTCACGCCGCAGCTGGGACTTCTGGACTGCAGGATCAGCAGGTCAGGCTTCTCTTTTTCGGCAATCCGCAGCGCTTTCCGCGCGCCGAGCCTGAACGCGCCGTCCACGGATACCCCGTCTCTGTTCACAGCGGTTCCTTCCCTGATCTCCGCCGGAATCCGGGGCACGGGCAGCCCGCCCAGAACCTCCGGGCACACCGGAATGACAGTGTGTCCTTCCAGCAGACGGATCAGCCCGCGGTTCAGATTGTTTCCCCCGTTATACTTGCAGTTCCAGCCAAGCAGGCATGCGCTGACCATTACTCTCATCCGTTCCCCTCCTGCCGCCGCGTTTTTTTATTTTACCATACTTGCCGGCTCCGTCAAGTTTTTTCGGAAGGCTGCGCGTTCTCCGTTTTCAGGACGGGCGGATGATCAGCCCGGATTCTTCCGGACTTGATTATTCATCCCCGATTTCATATAATGTTTCAGGCTCCGGAACGCTTTGTTTCCGTGCGCGTCGCCGATTGATACGCCGCGGTTTCATCCGGCAGCCGGAAAGGGAGTCCTCACATATGAATTCAGTCGGAAGGCGGAGAAAAACCGTACTGTTTTACAGGCTGGCGCTTTTTGCCGCGGCCTTTTTTGTGCTGATCCCGCTCTGTTCCCTGCCGGAGGGAACGCGTGATCCTCTTTCCTCGTCCTGGTCTCTCCCCTGGGACCTTTCTCCCGGGCCGGCGCCGAATCCGGCGCTCTTTTCGGAATCCGGTTACGAGGACGAATCCATCCGCGTCCGTGTGGAGACGCGCGAGGAGGAAGGCGTGATCTGGCACCTGGCCTTTGTTGAAATCGCCTCCCCGACGCAGCTGCGCACCGGAACCGCCAGCCGGGACAACCTCCTGTCCCGCAGAACGGCAAGCGTTTCAAAAATGGCCGCCGCCGCCAACGCCGTGGTCGCCATTAACGGGGATTATTATATGAACGATCCCCGGGAAGCGTCCGTGGAGTACAGGATGAAGCAGAAGATCCGCCATAAGGCTTACCGGGAGAAGGATGTGCTTCTGATCGACGACCGGGGCGATTTTCATCTGATCCGGCCGGAGGGAAGGCAGACCACCGCACGGCAGAATGCCGTCCTTACGGAGGCGTTTTCCGCGTGGGAAGTGGTGAACGCCTTTACCTTCGGGCCCGCGCTGGTGGTGGACGGTCAGGTGCAGACCATTAATCCCCGCTACAGCTATACGCCGAACCGGAAGGACCCCCGCTCGGCAGTCGGGCAGACAGGCCGTCTCAGCTACGTCCTCGCCGTCGCCGAAGGCAGGGGTGATTCCCCGGGAGCCACGATGCAGGAGCTCGCTGAGTTCATGGGCCGTCTGGGCTGTCAGCAGGCCTACAACCTTGACGGCGGAAACTCATCCCAGCTGGTGTTCGGTTCCGTCGTCTATAAAGGACAGCCCTCCGCCAGCGACCGCGGTCTGAACGATATCCTGTATTTTGCCACCGCCGTTCCCGAGAAAACCTGGAACGGGACGCCCGGCGATCCGGAATGATCCGGCCGGAACGCGTTCCCGTAAAACCGGAGAATAGGAAGGAGCCGGTCATGATGAGAAAAGGGTTGATTCTGCTGCTTTTCCTGCTTCTCTGCACGCCGGTGTGCGGAGAAAGCGCGCCTCCGCCGGCTCCGGATGAAAGCGGTTATCTGGATCTGGGCGCCCGGGTTTATTCCATGGAGGAGCTGACCGCCCTTCTCGACGCGTTTCCGCATCTCAGGAAAGTGGACATGTTCGCCACGACCGTTGAAAAGCCGCAGATCGAATACCTTACGGAGCGTTATCCGGACGTCGTTTTCGGGTGGACGATTCATATTCCCGGCCGCACGGCCGGTCATACCGTCCGGACGGATCAGACCGCTTTCTCAACGCTTCACGGAAACTGCTTCACCCATACCAGCGGGGACTTTGAAGTGCTGAAATACTGTACGGAGCTGCGGGCGCTCGATCTGGGACATAACGTCGTCGAGGATCTGTCCTTTCTGTCCGGCCTGACTAAAATACGGATTCTGATTCTGGCCTGCAACCGGATCCGCGATATTTCCCCTCTTGCGGGGATGAAGGATCTGGAATACCTGGAGCTGTTCTCCAATCCCGTCTCCGACCTTGCTCCGCTGCAAGATCTGCCTCATCTGATGGATATCAACGTGTCCTATATGGAGCTTGAGGATCCGGACACCCTTTATCATTTTCCGTCCGTCCGGCGCCTCTGGGTCAGCCGCTGCATGAAAGGAAAGTATAACCTGCGGAAAACCAATCTGAAAGAGCTGCGGACGCTGTATCCCGGTGCGGTCGTCACTTCTCAGGGAGAACCCACGGAGGGCGGCTGGCGCCGTCATCCGCATTACGATGTGATGAAGGAGTCCTTTCTTACCGGAGTATACCGTCCCTTTGAAGATTCCTTTCCCGAAGCCTCCGGCGAATAAAAAAGCGGCGGGACCCCGCGCTTCCCGAAGCCGCGCCGGGTTTCCCGTCCTTCCTCTCCTGTTCTGTCTCCGCGTCCGGACACCGCGTCCGGACGCGTTCTGTTTTTCGTCTAGGGCACGTATATTTCGCCGAAAAGCGCGCGCGTTTCCTCTTCCGACAGTTTGAAATAATCCCTGGTTTCTCGGATCAGCCGGATTCTTCTGTCTGTCTCCCCTTCGCCTATGAAGCGGCGTATTTCCTCCGCGTCCGCCTCCCATTTCCGTCTGCTGGCGTTCCGGACCGCCCAGGTTGCCGGCATGTCCGGCATCACTTCCGCGAGGATCCCGTCCAGAAGGCCGTTGACCCTCTCCGGCGCGAAGGTGTCGCGCAGATGAAACGCCAGGCGTTCCAGGAAAAGCTTCCGGAACCCGTCGTTCCGGAACAGGGACGTCAGCACAAGGTTGTTTCTTTTCGCTGAATCATAGGATCTGTACGCGTAGACTCCGAGGGACACGGCGTCCTTGTTTTTCATCTGAAACGCCCAGTCCAGATCGTACATGATCAGATGCCAGCGCGGGTCCGCCGCGTCCCTGCACCGCGCGACGCGGAAATTGGGATAATCTGTGTCCCCGGTGTAAGCCCGCCAGATATAATAGTCGATCCAGCTTTCCGCGTTGACCCGCGAACACACGTAATCATAGTTTTCCTGCGCGCTCAGATCATGCGTACGGCAGAAGCTGAGAAGTTCCTTCCAGTCCTCTCCGGAGCCTTCCTCCACCTCGTAGGCCCGGTAGATGATATCCACCTGTTCCTCGCTTCATCCCAGCCGGCTGGCCACAAAGAAAGGATTGATATTTTCCCGCAGATAATACACGCCGTAACCGGTATCCCTGATAAACAGGTTCACAGGCCGGAAACGCTGGCAGATCACCGCGGGCATGGCCGCCTCCCCTATGGCGGTTCCGAGCGCGTCCTGCGTCGGGTTGAAGGAGGAGCCGACCCGCAGGTTCAGCGTGTCGTATTCTTTCTGGCCGCTTTCCGGAAAAACCGCGTACTGCAGCTTTCCGCCGTACATGCCCTTGAATTTCAGCTTCCATCCGCGGTACGTCCGCCCTCTGGATGTCTGTCCGGAAATGCCCAGCCCGCATTCCCGGGAGAACTCCAGGGAGCCGTCCGCTCCGATCAGCGTGGCCACGGCGGGCACAGCCATGCTCTTGTCCATCACATGGGAGAGAAGTCCGAACGGACCGCTTTTCAGGCTGTTCCGGGACAGCGAAACCGTCAGCGTGGGAAGGGCGTACGATCCGCAGTCGAACCGGTACAGCGCGTTTGCGGCGGCGGAGGGCAGCGCCCCGTCCGGAGCGGAAACCGCGCGCAGACAGACCGTTTCCTTTATTTCGATCGGTCCCGTATACCTTGTGTCCGCTGGCGTGGGAACGGAACCGTCCAGCGTGTAATAAACAGGTTCCTCACCGGTGATTTCAACCCGGAACGGAGCGTCGTATCCCCCGGACGGGACGGAGAGGACCGGAGCGCGGGCGATCCGGGTATATCCCGCGCCGTTGGCGCCGAGAGGCGTGAAGGAGGCGAAATACCGTTCCTCCCCCGCGTCGTTTCGTCCGTAGGCGATATCCAGCGGCAGCGAGGGCACCTTCAGCCGGTCGGTCACTTTTCCG
Organism: uncultured Eubacteriales bacterium; assembly: GCA_900321945.1. The sequence goes on from ONXY01000101.1 coordinate 4,780, forward strand.
TCTTTTCCGGACAGATACAGCGTTTCGCCTGAGGAGGAGATCTTGAAACCCGCCCTGTTCTTTCCTCCGGATTCGTCGCATTCAACCAGAAAGAATTCGCCGGGTTTCAGAGTTTTTCCGGGAAGCGTGTATTTTCCCAGATTGTTTCTGCTGTCCGACAGGCAGTAATCGCTCAGAAGCACGCGCTCCGGTCCCAGATTCCTGATTTCCACCAGATCCGCGCCTCTCCTGCCGGAAGAATAGTAGCTCCGGTAGTTCCCCGATACCACTTCGCTGATGATCAGCCCGGACGCGGGTGCCTCCGCGGCGCAGAGTCCGGTGAGAAGGAGAAACAGCAGAAAAGCCGCCGGCGGAATCATCCGGTGTGTTCTCATCTCTTCCCCGCCTCCTTTTTTAATCAATCAGATTATACGGCAACCGGGCGGAATGTCAACTTCGGTTCTTCCCGATCGGGCCGCCGGTCCTGCCATACGCGTAAAACCTGATTTTCTCTTCCCGAAGGCAAAGGAAAAAACCGTTTCAGCATCGAATATTTTAAAGATTGAGATTCTGTGGTCGGGAGGAAAGCGTCATGGCGGAATCGGATAATCTGAACCCCGGACTCAGGCTTCAGCGTGAGGCGCCTCTCCGCGGAGAGGAACTCTCCGCGCTGGTGGAAAGCGCCATGCCTTCGGAAGCGAACCTCCGGCTGGAGGTCACGCTGGTTCCTCCGCGGGAGAAGGATCCCTGTCTGCGCGTGGGGCTTCGCGTCGGAGACCGGAAATGGTACGTCGTCAAGGATCTTCCCGCCTTTCTGCGCGCCTGGAAAAAAGGCGTTTCCCTCCCGTTCCAGAGCCGCTTTGTCTTCGAGCCTTCGTGGATGCGCTTCAGGGAGGAGGATCAGCGGCTTCTCTCCCTGCTGGAAAAGCTGGTCTCCGTCTATGAAATAGCGCGCTGGTCTCCGCCGCAGGCCGACGCGCGTCTGATGCGTCTGCCCGAATCCTTCGCTTCCGAGCTGCTCTCAGTCATACGGTACCAGCCTTTCCGGATTCTGCGTGAAGACGGAAGCGTTCTTTCCGTTTCTTCCGTTACCGAGGCATCCCTGCCGCTCCGGGTGGACTGCCGGATGACCCCCAGAGGCCTGCACCTGGAGGCGCGCCTTCCGTCGTCCCTGCTTCCGCTTACGGAAAGCTGTGAATACGTCCTTTTTGATGAGAAAGTCTTCGCGGCGCCGCAGGAGCAGCAGCCCCTGCTCCGTTTCCTTGTGAGCCGTCAGGAGGAGGGACAGGTCTGTCTGGATTACCCTCTCCAGGCGACGGAACAGGTGGTCGGCGAAATTCTGCCCTGGCTGAAAATGAGGGCCGCGGTGGAAATGAGCGAGGAGCTCCGGAAAATGCTGGTCCGTCTTCCGCTCGAATCCAGAGTCTATCTGGACAGGGACGGAAAAAGCGTCGTGGCCCGGGTGCTCTTCCGGTACGGGGATACGGAGCTGAATCCGTTTGCTCCGGTAAAGGAAAAAATAGCGCTTGAAAAAGGCGAAAAACTTCTGCTCAGAGACGCGGAGCGGGAGCACGCGATCCTGGACATTCTCGCCAACGCCGGCTTCCGCGTGACCCGTGAAAACATCCGGCTCTCCCGTCCCGACGCGGTCTTCGGTTTTCTGACCGACGGGGTCCGTCAGCTCGGTTCCGTCAGCCAGATTTTTCTCAGCAAAGATTTTAAAAAGATGATCATCAGGCGGCCGGGAATCCGGAGCGGTCTCAAAATGGCTGAAGGCAGCCTGCTTTTCAGCCTTTCTGTCGACGGCCAGCCCACGGACGAGGTTCTGGGCCTTCTGGAGGCGTTAAGCCGTTCCCGCAGTTATTACCGCATGAAGGACGGCACCTTCCTGAATCTTGAAGGGCTTCGTGAGTGGGCGGAACCCGCGGAGGTTCTCTGCGAGGCCGCGCAGCGGGACGGAAACCGTACAGAGCGGGACGCTCTCGAGCTCCGGAGCTTCCGGACGGGCTATCTGCTCCGTCTGCTGACGGAAAGCGGTGTAAGCGTGGACGCGGACGGTTCCGTCACCGAAGCGGCGGATCCGGCCACGGGCCGGTGGAAATCCGTCCCCGCGCCGGATGCCGGCATTCCTCTCCGTGATTATCAGCAGCGCGGCTATGAGTGGCTTTTCACCCTGGACAGGCTGCATATGGGCGGGGTTCTTGCGGACGACATGGGCCTCGGGAAGACCGTTCAGGTCATCGCTCTTCTGAGGGCCACGAAGGATCCCCGCCGATGCAGTCTTGTGGTGGCACCCACCAGCCTGACCTACAACTGGCTCAGTGAGCTGAACCGTTTCGCGCCGGATCTCAGCGCCGTCGTGATCGCCGGAAACGTAACGCAGCGCGAACGGATGTGGCGCCACATAACGGAGAACGGAGACGTGGATGTCGTCGTCACCAGTTATCCGCTGATCCGCCGCGATATCGGGTGGATGGAAAACTATTCTTTCCGCTTCGCCGTTCTGGACGAGGCGCAGAATATCAAAAACGCCGGAAGTCTCGTCGCTTCCGCCGTCAAGAAGCTTCGCGCGGACACCCGTCTCGCGCTGACCGGCACGCCCATGGAAAACGGAATCAGCGAACTCTGGAGCATCTTTGACTTCGTTCTTCCGGGCTACCTTCCCTCTTATCCGGTCTTCCTCAGAAGGTATCAGGACGGAATGAACAGCGGAGATCTCCGGATGCGCATCCGCCCGTTCCTGACCCGCCGGCTGAAGCAGGATGTGCTCTCGGAGCTTCCCGAAAAGATGGAAACCAGGCTGACCGCCGCCATGACGCCGGAACAGCGGAACGTTTATCTCGCTTCCATGGAACGTCTGCGTCCGCGGATTCAGGGAATCCTGTCCGGAAAAGGAATCGGCAGGGGGCGGATCGAAATTCTCTCCGCCATCACGGAACTGCGGCAGATCTGCTGCCACCCCTCTCTTGTTCTGGACGGATATCAGGGAGGAAGCGGAAAGCAGGAAATGCTCATGGAGCTTCTTCCCTCCATGATTAAAAGCGGCCGGAGGGTTCTGGTTTTCAGCCAGTTCACCTCCCTGCTGAAACTGCTGCTTCCCCGGATGAAAAACGACGGATATGAAATCCTGTATCTGGACGGGGAAACGCCCGCGGGAGAAAGGCTGGAGCTTACCGAGCGCTTCAACGCCGGGGAAGGTCAGGTTTTCCTGATCAGCCTGCGGGCCGGAGGCTCGGGGCTCAACCTGACCGGAGCGGACGTGGTGATCCATTTCGATCCCTGGTGGAACCCCGCAGCGGAGAACCAGGCCACCGACCGCGCGCACCGGATCGGTCAGACCCGCAATGTGGACGTGATCCGTCTGGTCATGGGCGACAGCATCGAGGAAAAGGTCGTGGAACTGGGCGAGCGGAAAAAAGCCCTTTTTGACCGGCTCATCACCCCGGGCGAAGGCGCGCTTTCCGCTCTTTCGGAGCAGGATATCCGGGACCTCTTCGGATAAAAGGCCCGCTCCCGCCGCGGAACGGTTCCGCTTTTTCCTTTCCGTACCGTCTTTTACGCATGAAAATTCCCCGGTTCCCGCAACGGGAACCGGGGAAACTTTTACCTTCCGGAAGAGAATCAGTCCTGAGCCGCCAGTTTCCTGTAGCTCTCCATCCTGACCTTCGCGTCTTCCTCCTGCTGCACGAACAGTTTCGCGGCAGCATCCGGGAACTGCTGGGCCAGAGAGGTGTACCGGACCTCGCCCTTCAGGAATTCCTGATAATCGCCGGTGGGTTCCTTGCTGTCGACGGTCATCGGATGCTCCAGCGTCGGGTTGTAGCGGTACAGCTGCCAGTAGCCGCAGTCCACGGCCTTCTTGATTTCAGCCTGGGCCTTGCCCATGCCGCCCTTGGCCCGCAGGCCGTGGTTGATGCAGGGCGCGTAGGCGATGATCAGG
>ONXY01000061.1 GCA_900321945.1 uncultured Eubacteriales bacterium
AGCGTCGTCTCGGGGTAATCCATGACGGCACCGCTGTTGGCACAGTGGCGGATCGGAAAGCGGATCCCCGCGCGCTGCTCCCCCGCGTCCAGCACGTCCGTAAACAGCCGGAACTGCTGCCGGGTGTAGGCGCGGCTCTCTTCGTCCGGCTCGTCGGAGACGGAAAAGTGGGTGTAGATGCCCTCGTATTCCAGGTTCGGCAGCGCGCAGGAGGCGATGATGTTCTCCACGCCCTCTTCAAAGAGCGCGCCCGCGCACAGATAGCCGAGGCGGGACATGCCCGTGTCCAGCTTGATGTGCAGCTTCAGCGTCTTTCCCAGCCTGCCGGCGGCCTCCGAGTATTCCAGCGCCTTGGCAAGACAGGTGGCCGTCTGCGTCAGGCGGTTTTCGATGAGACGGTCGGTGTACTCCGCCGGGGTATGCCCCAGAATCAGAATCGGCATCCCGATGCCGCCCTCACGAAGCTCCATGGCTTCGTCCAGACAGCTGACCGCCAGATAGTCCGCCCCTTCCTCCTCAAGCAGCCGGGAAACGCGCAGCGCGCCGTGGCCGTAGGCGTCGGCCTTCACCACGCCGAGAAAGCGGCAGCCCGCCGGGAGCGCCGCGCGGATGGCGCGGCAGTTGTGCCTGAGCGCCGGGAGACTGATCTCCGCCCAGGTCCGTTTTGTCAGCTCATTCATGTCGATCCGTCCTTTCCCGCCGTCCTCGCCGGCTTCCGGACCATTATAGACGATTTGGGAGAGACCTTCAATAGAAAAGAAAAAAACACCCCGGCGCGGCGCTGCCCGCCCCGGATGAGGAGGCAGAACCATGAACACCTATACCTATGAGACGCCGCGGCTTGTCTGCTCGCGGGAGATCCGCTTCGGCATTGAAGACGGGAAACTGCATGACGTCAGCTTCGTCAGCGGCTGCGACGGGAACCTGAAGGCCATCGGCAAGCTGGTGGAAGGAAAAGACGCAGCGGAGATCGCGCGCATGCTGAAGGGCAACGACTGTCACGGCCGGGGAACCTCCTGTGCGGACCAGTTTGCCATCGCCATCGAGGCGGCGCTGAAGGAAGAGGCGCAGGCGTGAAGGATCTCGCGAAAACCTGCCGGGTCGCCCTGGTACAGGCGGAGCCGGTCCTCTTCGACAAGGCGGCCTGCCTTGAGAAGGCACTGGAGAAAATCCGGGAAGCCGCGGAGCGCAGCCCGGACCTGATCGTCTTTCCGGAGCTCTTTATCCCTGGCTATCCCATCGGGATGAACTTCGGCTTCAGCATGGGCAAGCGCAGCGAAAAGGGCCGGGAGGACTGGAAGCGCTATTACGACGCCTCCGTGCTGCCCGGCGGCGAGGAGTTCCGGAAGCTGGCGGAAGCCGCCCGGGAGACGGGCGCCTATCTGAGCATCGGCTTTTCGGAGCGGGACCCCGTCAGCGCGACGCTGTACAACAGCAACGTCATCTTCGAGCCGGACGGCTCGTACAAAATCCACCGCAAGCTCAAGCCCACCGGGTCGGAGCGGCTGGTCTGGGGAGACGCGAACCGGGATTATTTCCCCGTCACCGAGACTCCCTGGGGGCCGATGGGCGCCCTGATCTGCTGGGAGAGCTACATGCCCCTGGCGCGGGTCGCCCTCTACCAGAAGGGGATCACGATCTACCTCTCGCCCAACACCAACGACAACCCGGAGTGGCAGGCGACCGTGCAGCATATCGCCATCGAGGGCAAGTGCTTCTTCATCAACGCCGACATGCTCGTGCGGAAGTCCTCGTATCCCTCATATCTGAACGAACAGGACGCCGTCGCCCGCCAGCCGGAGACGGTCTGCCGGGGCGGCAGCTGCATCGTCGACCCCTTCGGACACTACCTGGCGGAGCCGGTCTGGGACGAGGAGGCCATCCTCTTCGCGGAGCTGGACATGGACCTGGCCGCCGCCTGCCGGATGGAGCACGACGCCGTGGGGCACTATTCCCGGCCGGACGTGCTGGAGCTGACCGTCCATGAAAACTGACGGAAGCCTCCCCGGGCGGCGCATCGAGACGGAAAATCTCCTTCTGCGGCCCTTCACGGCGGAAGACCGGGAGCTCGTCTTCCGCATCTATTCCGACGAGGAGATCCTCCGCTACACGCCCTTTGACACCATGAGCCGGGAAGAGGCCGCGGCGCATCTGGACAGGATCATCGCCGACTGGGAGCGCCGGCCCTGCCTCAGCCGGGAATACGCGGTCATCCTGAAGGAGAGCGGCGAAAAGATCGGCCGTACGCATATCCTGACCGACCCGGAGACGGAAACGGGGATGATCGGCTGGTTCCTGCTGCCAGAATACCGGGGCAGGCACTTTTCCCGGGAGATGACCCGGGCGCTGATGGACACCTGCTTCCGGGACCTGGGGCTGCGCCGGGTGAACGCGGTCTGCAACCCGGACAACGCCGCCTCCCGGAAAGTCCTGGCCGCCTGCGGTCTGCGCCTTGAGGCCCGGCTGAAGGAAAAGTGCCGCTATGTGAAGAGAGGAGAAGTGAGCTGGCACGACGAGCTGGAATACGCCGTCCTGCGCTCGGAGGTTTCGGGCGGGCTGTCCGCCTCTCAGGGGGCGGCGGA
>ONXY01000316.1 GCA_900321945.1 uncultured Eubacteriales bacterium
CGCTTTCCGGACCGGAGTCTGTTCCGGACGTCATTTTCCTTCCGTCAGCCATCCGGCCGTCAGCGCGTCCGTCCGCTTCCCGATCCAGTCCAGGAGGAATCTCCCCGCGTCCTCAAACGTGTTGCCGCTTTCGTCCGTCCTGTCCGGAATGGCGCGGGCAACCCAGCGGGTGAAATTCATGGCCGCGGATTCCGCGATATCCGCCTGATACCGGGCGACGGATTTCATCGCGCTTCCCGCCGGCGCTTCCCGCCGGCCCAGCAGGATCTCCGCCGCCGGAAGGATTTCCTCCTCGTACACCTGACGCGTCAGCTTCCGGAAGTCCTCGTGGGTCAGCAGCCAGTGGTACAGATAGGCCGTATTGCTGGATTTCGTATAGACGTAGTCGATCTTCAGCGGATTCCTCATTCCGTCGTCCTTGTTGCCGTAGCTCAGGTCGTAGTCCCATCCGGGCCCGGCGTACAGCAGCGGGTCCGCGCTGTCCGCGTCCTTGTACATGAACTGGCTGGCGGCCCGGACGTCGTAGTTCGCGCAGAATTCCTCCACCGCCACCTTCCGCGCGAAGGAACGCATGTCGATATACTCAGCGTAATATGTGCCTCTTTTCTTGTTCATGCCGTCGGGGGCCATCGCCGCGTTGTGGAAATCGTTCACCAGTCCCGAGATGTACTGGACCGCCGCTTTCCCCGCGTGGGTGGGCTCCTTGATCACGACGCACATCTGCCCGTCGGTCACGAAGCCCGCGCAGTCCAGGTTCTGGGAGAACTGCAGCGCCTTCTCGATCTCCAGAAGGTATCCTCCGGTCACGTCCTCCGGCTCCTCCTTCACGTTGAACCACTTGAGGATGTGAACCGCTTTTCCTGTTCCCTTTTTGAATTTTGCCTTGTCGTAGGCCTCTTTGCCGTTGACCAGCTCGTACTCTTCCTCCAGATCCCGGATCTCCAGCCGGCTCTTCTTCAGCTGAATCTTCTCCGTCAGCAGATAGGCTCCGTAGTATCTTCCATTAATATAGAGATCCGCCGGCCGGCAGTCCGGCGTGGAGGTCAGGCCGATCTCCCGGCAGAGATCGAAGGTGATCTGGTTGCGGATCAGGGAAATGTCGAACCAGTTGGCCAGCAGAATCCACCGTTTGTTTCTCCCCATGCCCCCCAGATCGGCCTTCTTTTCCAGTTTGAAGGCGTAAGCCTTCTTCCCCGCGAAAAAGGTGGAGTTCCCGTGCACCTTGAAGCTGGTCAGGGACTGGGCGGTTTCCAGACTTCCGTCTCCGGAAAGCATGATCACGGAGGCGGGGGATTTGATGTCCCGCTTCTGGTTCACCGTCACCCGGTTCAGGTCTTCCTTCGTCACGGTGAAAAAAAGGCTGGGAATCGCGGAACCCTGCATGACCTTCACGTTTCCCAGGGCCCTGCCGTTCGTGAAGGAGGCTGCCACCGTCTGTCCGACAAAGCGGGATACCGGCAGCGCCGATCCGTTTTCATAGGTTTCGCCCGCCCAGATCAGATCCGTGTTCTGGTCGATCCGGATCTCCGGATCACTGTCTCCGACGGCTCCGGGCACGTACAGCACGTAGTTCCGCTTGCTGTCTTCCCACAGCCGGACGCTGATTTCCTGCCCGCCGGTCTTCCAGCTGAGCTGCAGCTCCGGATAGGCGGCCAGAGCGGATCCGGCCAGAAGGATCAGCAGCCCCGCGGCGCAGATCAGGACGGCCAGGCGTTCCTTTTTGATCATCGTCGTTTTTCCTTTCGCCGCCCGGCGGACAGGCGCCGCCGGAGCGTTTCAGCGGATCAGTTTTCTTCCGTGCCGCCGGTCTTCCGGTCCAGCCGGCGGACGGCGTATACTGCCAGAGCGGTCATCCCCGCCGCGGCTGCCCCGAACAGAGCCCAGCTGACAGAAGCGGGAGCCTCGATCAGCTTGCCGTCCAGCATGAATTCCGACAGCGCGATAATCCCCGCGGCCGCGAGGTATCCCGCGGCGGGAGCGTAAGCCGCCGCCCCGGAGCCGCCGGCCGCCCTGCGGTATCTTTCGCAGAGCCAGATCAGCGCCCCGAGCCCGGCCAGCGCGAACAGCGCCTGCTCCAGCCGCATCATCATGAATTTCAGGTATTCCCCGCTGCGGAACTGCTCCGCCAGAATCTGGGGATTCATCAGAAAATGAACCGCCGCGCAGAAGGTCCCTCCGGCCGCCCGCGGCCGTCTCCGGCTCAGAACCGCCGTCGCCGCGGCCGCCAGCAGGCAGATTCCCGTCTCGATGATCCAGGCTGCCAGCACGGGCTCCTCCCATTCGTTGATCATGGTCAGGATGCCCTCGTTCTCCAGGATCGGCCCCACGCCCGTTTCCCCGAGCCAGCGCTGGCTCAGCCGGGCCGCGGCCATGCACAGGCACGCCGCCGCCGCGGTTTCGTCCAGCGCGGGGAGGATCTTCGCTCCCGCGGCCCGGGCCGCCAGCGCGGTTCCGGCCGCCAGGCCCAGCAGCCCGGTTGTGTAGCACCAGCGGAACGAGGCGTATTCGGTGTCCCACCCCAGCAGTTCAAATCCGCCCCGTGCGGAAAGCAGTCCCAGCAGTCCGGGAAGCAGCAGCACGGCCGCGGTCTTCGGGGACAGCTTTCCCCGCTTTCCGAGGCTCCGCGCCAGCGCAGCCCCGTGCAGAACGATACCGGCCAGCGCGCAGATCCACGCGGCGGCCGGATTGTTTTCCATGGGAATCATTTGCTCGCTCCTCCGGGCCACGCGGAAGCGAAATAGATGATGTCGCTCAGCTCCCGGGTCGTCGGGTTGTAGTTGATCATGTTCTTTCCGGTCATCAGCATGGCGCTGTTTCCGCCGTCCAGGTTGTAGGCCGTCTGAACCCCCAGAGTTCCCAGCAGATCCGCGAAGGTCTGCAGGGTCATGCTGCCCTTGTAGCTGCAGACGACGGCGTACTTCAGCTTCCCTGTCTGACAGAGAGCCAGCCGGGCCATCTTCTTGTCCGTGACGATCTTGTCGTTGGGCTCGATTTCGCAGACCTTCCCGTCCTCCACCAGCACAGGTCCGAAGCAGAAGGCGTTGTAAATCTGTTTCCCTTCATAATATACAGGCCCGCCCTCCGTCTCCGGCATGGGCACGTCTTCCTCGGACGCTTTGCGGATGACGTGGAAGTCGCCCTCCTCGTCCACGAGCAGCACGTCCGTTTCCCCGGTGATCGAGCTTTTGTACAGCGTTCCCTGGCGCAGCACGTAGAGCCCCTTCCACTGCGCGTCCCGGAACCAGTAATCCCCGTTGAAGGCCAGCACCGCGTTCGACCTGCGGGACAGCTTGGTGCCCTCCGCCGTGGACGACCGCGTGAAGGAATAGGCGGGCATGGTCCGCAGCTGGGAGGGGTGCTGAATCTCCACTTCCGCGACCCAGTATTTCGTATCCCCGTAATTTTCCTCCCGGACGTCCATCCTGATGGTCGGATCCAGATAGTGATACTTTGTGTTGTAATTTGCTTTGTCCAGCTTCATTCCCGGGGTCAGGTCCAGCGGCAGCGGGAGCGCGTCCCCGCCGGGCAGGACGGTTTCCCCCGAAGCCGCGGACAGCGCCAGGAGCGCCGCCGTGAGAATCAGCAGGCAGAGCCTTTTCATAGTTTCCCTCCCGTCAGTTGCTGAAGGGCACGTATTCCCCCGTCCGGAAGAACTCGTGCAGTTCCTTGAAATGCTGGTGTTTCCGCCATCCCCCGCTCGTCGGGTCGTAAACCATGACGAATCTGCAGCCCCGGTGCTTCGCCCGCATGGTCTTTTTCTGTTCCGGCGGCACCTTGTTCATGTTTCCCCACCAGACCCGCTCCAGATTCGGCAGATCGTACAGCGGGGAGATGTCCGTAACCTCCCCGTCCCTTGTCAGGTTCAGGTCCCGGAGTTCCGTCAGCCCGGCCAGCGGCGAAAGATCCGTCACGGGCGTATGGAAGCATTCCAGGTAGACCAGCTTCCTGCAGCTCGCGACGGGGCCGATGTCCGTCAGACCGTAGTTCGGGCTGATGATCAGCACCTCCAGCTCCGTCAGCCAGTTCAGGAAGCTGACGTCCGTCAGATAATTGTGCCCCAGATCCAGCGCCTTCAGCCGTGTGCACATCCGGATGGGATACAGCTCCTCCGAGGTGTGCCGCTCGTCCCCTTCCATCTTCCCGGACAGGTGCAGCGTGGAGAACGCGGTCCGGTCCGTGCGGATGACGTGCGGCCCGATCCGCAGCGTGAATCCGAGGAAGATCTCCGGATAGTACCGGTCGAACAGCTTTTCCATATCCGCCGTGGCCATGGGAGAGTCGTACATGCGCACCTCCCGCACCCCGGGCGTCCCGTCGATCAGTTCCGCTACGGCCTCCGGATCCGTCATCCGCATCCCCGCGGCGTCCAGGTCCAGAATTTCCGTTTCCGGAGTGGCCGCGTCTCCCGCCGCGGAAACCGCCTGCGGCAGCGCCAGCAGCAGCGCCAGCAGCAGAACCGTCGCGCGTCTCATTCAATAACCTCCATCACCCAGGGCTGATCCTCCGTACCTTTGCCGCCGGTCACCCGCAGCTTGTTCAGGTCCACGATGGCGGCCGGCCGGACGCCGATCCGTACGGAAGCCATGTTGCTCCAGCTCAGATGCCCGTTCGCGCCCACAATACCGATCATATAATATCCCCACCGCCGCTTGATCGTCCAGTAGGGGGAGGATCCTCCGTAGCTCATCCCCTTGTAAACCGTCACCACGTCCAGCTTGTACTGGGCTGTTTCATTTTTCCAGTCCGGATACTGTACTTTGCTCTTCGCGTAAGGGGTTGCGTAGGCCTTCCGCCTTCCGCTTTCCGGAATCGCGCGTTCTCCCTCGTTCTCAATCGTGTTTCCGTGATGCGTTTTCGGAAAACCGAACTTTCCGTTCTTCATGTCCGCGTAGGTCATGATATAGAACAGGTCTTTCCCGTACGGGAACTTTTCCTTCTCCTCCGGCGACAGGGTTCCGCCTTCCGCCGTCTGGTATCCGGGCTCCTCGGGTACGTCGGTTTCCCCTTTTTTGGATTCCGTGATCCTGTGGGGTACGATCGCCCTGCTGAAGTCCTGGGTTTCGAAAATGACCTTCGCCATCTCCCCGTTCAGCCAGTAATAGATATCCGTCTCCTCGTAAGGCGTATTGTATTTGCTCTTGTAGTTGCGTTTTTTGACCGCCGTATAGTAGTCCTCGACCGTGATCACCTGCATTGCGTCGATGACGTTTTCCGTAATCAGCTGCGCGATGTTCCCTTTCCGGTACAGCACGCGCCAGATCAGCGGTTTTCTTCCGCCGTTTTCAGTATAATAATAGGAACCCAGCTGCATAAACTGATAATCCCTGTTTTCTTCGAACCCCCGGATCTGTTCGTTCTCAGCCGCGCTGCCTTTGACTGTTTCTCCCGCGGGGCCGGCCGCTCCGTTCGTCTTTTCTGTTTCGGCGGGTTTCTCTCCGTCCTGAGGGGTTTCCTCTTCAGCTTCGGATTCTTCAGGTTCTTCGGATTCTTCTGTCTCTCCGGGCTCTTCAGGCCCTTCAGTCTCTTCGGAATCTTCGTCTCCTTCGGGCGCTTCCGGTTCTTCGCCCTCGCCTTCTTCTCCGTCCCCCGGTTCGTCCGCCGGGCCGGGACCGTCCTCCTCGCCGGGAAGCTCCTTCCCCTCGATGAGCAGCAGCACCCGCTCCGTATCCGTGTCCGCGCCGGCCTTGCCAAGGTGACAGTATACCGTCCACCCGTGCATCTCTTCCGGCACGTTCTTCAGCCTGATGTTCTGGCTGTTTGGGTTCACGACCCTGAGCCCCTGAAACCGGCCCGCCAGTTTCTTTCCGGTGAGATCTTCCGTCCCGTCGGGGCTGATAAAATGCCACGTGATGGCGGAAGCCCCCCTGGCCTTCACGGAGAAGGTGACCGTGCCGCCGGCTTTCACCGTCTGCGTTTCCGGCTGAGCCGTCACCGTGATGGCGGCCAGAGCCCCGCCCGTATATCCCCACAGCAGGCACAGCATGACCGTCACTGCCAGCAGTCGTTTCATTTTCTTCCTCCCCCGCCTCTTCCGGTCAGCCCGGAAAGACATTGCATACTATATCATAAACCGATGGGAAAAGCCATTGAAAAAGAAGTCTTTTAAGCTCCCTGATGCCGCATTTGCCGGCCCTGTCAGAAATTCTTCGTCAGGTCGTACCGCTCGTAGAATTCCTTCCGGTAATCCAGCAGCCGGTCCTCCGCGATGGCCTGACGGATCTCCTCCATCATCTTCAGCAGGAAGCGCAGGTTGTGAATCGAGGCCAGCCGTCCGGCCGTGATCTCCTTCGCGTTGAACAGGTGCCGGATATACGCCCTGGAGAAATGCGTGCAGGCGTAACAGTCGCATTCCGGATCCATCGGTCCGAAATCACGGCTGTATTTCCCGTTCTTGACCACCAGCCGTCCCCGGGAGGTGAAAACGGAACCGTTCCGCGCGATCCGGGTGGCCAGCACGCAGTCGAACATGTCGACTCCCCGGATCACGCCCTCGATCAGGCAGTCCGGCGATCCCACGCCCATCAGGTACCGGGGTTTGTCCTCCGGCATGTAGGGACGGATCTTTTCCAGCATGTCGTACATGACCGGTTTGGGTTCGCCCACGCTGAGCCCGCCGATGCCGTATCCGATGAAGTCCATGTCCCGCAGGGCTTTCGCGCTCTCGATCCGCAGATCCTCGAAGAACGCCCCCTGCACGATGCCGAAGAGCGCCTGATCCTCCCGGGTGTGGTACGCCCTGCAGCGTTCCGCCCAGCGGTGGGTGCGCTCCATGTTCTCCTTCGCCGTCCGGTAATCGCAGGGGTACGCCGTGCAGACGTCGAAGGCCATGGCGATATCCGATCCCAGCGCCTGCTGGATGTCCATGGACACTTCCGGCGAAATGAACTTCCGGGACCCGTCCAGGTGGCTCTGGAAGGTGACTCCTTCTTCCTTGATTTTCCGGATGCCGGCCAGGGAAAACACCTGGAACCCGCCGCTGTCCGTCAGGATGGGCCTGTGCCAGTCCATGAACCGGTGCAGTCCCCCCGCTTCCCGGATCAGCTCCTCCCCGGGCCGCAGATGAAGGTGATAGGTATTGGAAAGCAGAATCTGAGTGCCGATCTCCTCCATTTCCCGGGGAGTCATGGCCTTTACGCAGGCGGAGGTGCCCACCGGCATGTAGATCGGCGTCTCGATATCGCCGTGGGGCGTATGCAGCACGCCGAGCCTGGCGCCGCTCTGCCTGCAGACGTGCTTTACTTCATAGCTGAATGGTTTGCTCAATGACGTTTCCTTTCCTTCGCGGGTCGTTCGGTCTTCCGGCCGCGGAATCCGTTTTCCGGCCGGGAGGTTCTCAGCTTCGCGGCCGTCCGGAAGCTTCTCACAGATCCGGAAGCGCCGGGATCTCCTCTTCTTCGTCCCCGTCCGTTTCGCCGCCGTCCGTCTCCTCTTCGTCCTCCGGCACGTACAGCCTGCCGTTATAGCTCTTGAAGGACCGGATCACCTCGGGGCTCAGGCTGATCTTTCCCGGCTTCTTCGGCTCCTCCGTGTCCTCCGGCACATTCAGCAGATCCGCGTACAGGCTCCAGATGTTCCCCTCCGGCATCGCGTAAAACCGCATGACCTTCCGGGTCGTGGGATGCAGAAAGGTCAGCTTGTATCCCCACAGGGCGATCTGCTGTCCCGGAATGCCCCCGCCGTACCGGTTGTCGCCCCACAGGGGGAGCCCGGCGTGGCTCATCTGCGCCCGGATCTGGTGCTTTCTCCCGGTCTCCAGCCGGATGGCGCACAGGGAGGTTCCCTCTCTGGAGGCGATCCGGCGC
>ONXY01000213.1 GCA_900321945.1 uncultured Eubacteriales bacterium
GCACTTCATGATTTCATGTACCTCCCCGCCCCGTGGGCGCCGTTCCTTCATTTCAGTCCGCGGACGCTCTGTCCCGGACCACATATAAATACGCAGGACGCGGACGGATGGCAGTAAAAAGGGAACGGCGGGGAAATCTGAAAATCCCTGTAAAACCCCAAAGCCCGCCGCGGCTTGTCTTTCGCAATAAAACACGCCGGGGGAAAACCCGGCGTGCCGTAACGGGCTGACTGCCGCGGCCGCGCTTTACTGCGCGGGCGCGACGCGGGTCAGGCCTTCAAAGGAGTAGTTCGCCTCAATGATAATCTCCGGGGTGTCCGTGACAAGGCCGCGGTATTCCGGGCCGGCATAGTGGGCCATGCCGCCGATGTTGTATACCTTCGACATATCCCAGCCTCTGGCGTTCAGGATTTTCATCATGTTGTTGACCCGGCCGCCGGACTGGCACATCAGGAAAATCGTCTTTCCCTTCGGGAAGAGGGCTTCGAGAAGCTCGTCGGACTCGGCGTACACCGGAACGGGTTCGTCGGGAGTTCCGCCGTAAAGCTGCGGCAGCGAAGCGTCGTTCGCGGCTTCCGCATTGTAGATCAGCGCGAAGAAGGGGATGCATTCGAAGTTCCGCAGATGCTTTTTCGCGTAGTCGGAATAGTCCCGCAGGTCGATATACATCACATCCGTGCGGCCCAGGTACTGCTTCAGGTTCTCGCTGTTGATGGCGGAGCAGGTCGGGCCGAAGTTTCCGGGTTCGCAGACGGTTTCCGTCGGATCGTCCTTATTGGCCTGATAGGTCTTCGTGGTATCCACCGGCGGCGGCAGTTCCGCTTCTTCCTTCGCGGCGGCGGCCTGGGTTCCGGAAGCGGTCACTTCCTGTTCCGTTTCATAGACTTTGCGCAGTTCCAGCGCCGCTTCGTCTCCGTCGAAGAAGGGATCCGTCGCGTGGTAAGTATACAGGGCCTGCACAATCCGCAGAATGTTGTTGGAGGATACGGTGGCGCCGGTGACGGCGTCAACGGACAGGTCCGCGCGGCCGTCGCCCTCCGCGTAGTCGGTGAAATCGGCGATGGTATTCTTGTCCTTCAGCTGATCATACGTCTTGCCGATGTAGTAGGGGATCATTTCCGCCTTTACCAGATCGTAGGTGGCGTTGGGAGCCGTGGGCGGAGGATTGCTGTCCCCCCAGAAGCCGCCCAGGTAATGGCCTGTGGAATCCGCGTCAAAGGACAGGGTGCGGATCTCCGAGTCGCCGATCTTTCCGGAAGAGGGGAGGGTCAGCTCAATGTAGGCCGTGGACCATACATTCAGATCCGCGCTCCGGCAGGTGCAGGAAATAAACGTGACCTGATATTTGATATAGTTCCGGGCTACATACTTGAAGGGCACAAACGCGTAGAAAAGGTCCTCGTCCTTCGGTCCGTCGATGTGGCTGAACGGGATTACGGCAACCTGGTTGGCCTTGCTGCCCTCGCCCAGTTTGGCGGAGTTGTTCAGGAAGTCGTTCACTTCACCGAGCGACAGGCTGTCCGCGGAAGCGCACAGCGGAAGCAGCAGAAGAAGACTCAGAAGCACCGCGGCAAGTTTTCTGAACATGGAAAACCCTCCTTGTTTTTTTATTTGATTTCATTATAAAGAGATCCGCGTTTTTTGTCTGTGACTTTATCACATATTGCGTTACTGTCCGGCCGTTTCCTCAAGCCGCCCGACGTTTCTGAGAATAATCACGCCCCGGCGGATCTCAATCATCCCTTCTCCGGCAAACCGTTTGAGCGTCCGCCCGACCGTCTCCCGGACGGAGTTGACCCGGGAGGCCAGCTGCTCCTGGGTCGTGCGGATTTCAGGGGTTCCCGTCGTCCGGTATACCCCGAGAAGATAGTCCGCCAGACGTTTGTCGATCCGCGCGAAGAAGGTCCGCTCCATCATGGAGACCACGGAGGAAAAGCGCCGGGCAGCCAGTTCATAGGCGAAGCACCGCACGTGGACGTTCCGCCGGCAGAAATCGCCGAACAGGGCTGTGGGGACGATCAGAAGCTCGGAGGGCTTCGTGACGTTCATATGGGCTTCCAGAGTCAGACTTGACAGAACACAGGAAGCCGAAAGGATACAGTCGTCGTTTTCCGCCAGATGATAGAGCGTTACTTCACGCCCCTCGTCCGAGAGCATATACGCGCGGGCTTCCCCTTTCAGAATATGGATCATCCCCACACAGTCCACACAGGGGCCGAATAACGGCTCGCCCGCGCTGTAATGCCGGACGTAAGCGGCCTCGCCGGCCCGCTTTTTCTCGTCCGCAGACAGACTGTCCCAATACGGGAGCGCTTTCAGCAGATCATCCATTTGTATTCCCTCCGTGGTTTTCACCTGTTATTATATTTTCATCCGGGGAGCATTGCAACAGCGTTTTTACCGTTTTATGAACACGGGTTTTCGTCTGAATCCGTACCGGCGGGCGGGAACAGCGTAGTGTTTCCGGCCCGCCGGTTTTCCCTTTCCGCGCCTCTCCGCCGCGGCGATGGTTTTTCGATGGTTTTTTCGCGGGAAAGCATTGCTTTTTTCCCGAACAGTGCTACAATCGGCACCGTGCGAAAATCGCACGTGAAAGGAAGCGTTATTTCCAGATGCAGACGCTTTTGCTGGTGGCTGTCGCTCTCTTCGCGGGTCTCCTGATGACCCGGCTGTTCGTTAAGTTCCATCTGCCCGACGTTACGGCCTATCTGGTCGCGGGCGTCCTGATCGGCCCGTGCGTGCTGGGCCGTCTGGGCGTGCCGGGCCTCGGATTCAATTCACCTGAACAGGTCGACTCACTTTCCATGATTTCCGACGTGGCGCTGGGCTTTATCGCCTTCGCCATCGGCCATGAATTCCGTCTTTCCGCCCTGAAGCAGACCGGGAAACAGGCGGTGATCATCGGCATCCTGCAGGCTGTGACGGCCACGGTCGTCGTGGACGCGGCGCTGATCGCGCTGCATTTCATCATGCCGGACGTGCTGCCCCTGCCGGCCGCCATCACGCTGGGCGCCATCGCCGCGGCCACGGCCCCGGCGGCCACGCTGATGGTCGTGCGCCAGTATAAGGCGAAAGGCCCGGTTACGGACGTGCTGCTGCCGGTCGTCGCGCTGGACGAC
>ONXY01000322.1 GCA_900321945.1 uncultured Eubacteriales bacterium
CCCTTCCCGCCCCAGCGGTCGATGTTTTCCGTCATTTCTCCCCCGGCGGCGTACATCCGTCCCAGTCCGGACAGAATCTGATCCGTACAGGTATAATAATGCGCCGAAATGAAATCCCGCAGTTTCCGGACCAGAGCCTGCGCTTCCGCGGAAGCGGGATCTCCCTCTCTGACGGCTCCGAATCCGGCGAAGATCTCCATCATCCGCCGGCTCAGTGCCGCGGTTTCCTCGCGGGATCTTCCCTCCGCCTTCCGCTCGTACTCCTGAAAGGCCGGAGTTTCCCCCCAGGCTTTTTTCGCTTTCGCTGCGTATTCGTCCGTCTTCTTTGTGTCAAACGCTGAAAAATCCATGTCCGTTTTTCCTCCTGTCTCTCTGATTCCGCGGGCAAGTCCGATCAGGTTTTCAAGCCGCTCCTTTTTCAGCTCGAGCAGCTCAATCTGCTGGTCCAGCGCTTTCTTCCGGTCAAAGGAAGGGCTTTGGAGGATCCGCCGGATGTCCTTCAGCGGAAACTCCAGCTCCCGGAACAGAAGAATCTGCTGAAGCGTTTCCAGCGCCGCGCCGTCGTACAGCCTGTAGCCCGCTTCGGTATGGCCCGCCGGACGCAGCAGGCCGATCCGGTCGTAATACTGCAGGGTGCGTATGCTCACGCCCGTCAGTCCGCTTACCTCATGAACCGTCATCATAACGCCTTCCTCCCCTCCCTGCGCCGGTTTTATCATAAAGTATGACGCTGCGTCAGAGTCAAGCCCTTTCTGTAATTTTTTCCGGCCGGGTTCCGGCTCGCGGAATACGCTGGCCTTTTCCCCGATCCTGTGATAACATCGTCGCGGAGCGAAACCCGGCGCCGGGAAATCCGCGGCGGCGGCTTTTTCCGAAAGCCGGTCCGGGAGAAGCGCTTCGCGTTCTTTTTCCGGTTATTCACATCGTAAGGCGGAAGAACCGCCGGGAGGCGTACGCATGACAGAAGTATCCGTAAAAAATCAGCAGGGTGAAATCATCGCGCGGACGGAGCATCCCGTCGAAGCGCTTCTCTGTGTGGATCGGGTCTGGGAGCCGGGAGACCGGATCGAAATCCGGACGGATCCCGGAGATCATCTGATGGTCCGGATGGATCAGACTCTGTCCGAGGCCGAGGTCTTTCTCCCGGAAGGAAAGATGACCTGGCCGGTTCCGCAGGGAGAACACCGCCTTGCATACGCGCCGGAAGCGTTCGCCGGAAAGCGGCACGCGGTTTCCGTACGGAAAATGACCGCGGCGGAAACCGCGGTCATCAGGGACCTGGCCCGGAATCCGGCGGATCTCCGGGGAGATACGGATTTTTATCCTCACTGCACCGCCAGCGTGGAAACCCGCGGCGAATCCGTGTTCGCCGCCCGCAACGTGATCGACGGCCTGCGTTTCAACACCTTTCACGGCGAGTGGCCGTTTGAAAGCTGGGGTATAGGCGCCCGGGAGGACGCCTGGTGCAGAATCGACTTCGGCCGGGATATTCTCGCGGAGCGCATGGCGCTGACCCTGCGGGCTGATTTCCCCCATGACGCCTACTGGGTTTCCGGACATGTAACGGATTCAAACGGAGAGGATCTTTCCTTTGACCTCCGAAAAACCGGAGAACGGCAGTGGATTGATCTGGGCTGCCGGCGGATCCGCTGGCTGCGGCTGGAGCGCATGGTCAAAAGCGACGATCCCTCCGCCTTCCCGTCGCTCCGGGCCTGGGAGGTGTACGGGTCGGATCCCGTCTGACGGAAAGGCGCCGGACGTTATTTCCTCCAGGGCGCTTCATCCCCGGGCGCCTTGAAATTGTACACCGGTTTCATTACCTCGATAATGTCGACGGTTTCGCCGATCACATCGATGATATCGTCAGGGGATTTGTAGGCCATGGGCGCTTCGTCCAGCGTATCCGCGCTGACGGAAGTGGAATAGATTCCCTCCATGGCCTTTTTGTATTCCTCCAGGCCGATGGAGGATTTCGCCTCGCTTCTGGACATGATCCGTCCCGCTCCGTGCGGAGCGGAGAAGTTCCATTCCGGGTTTCCCTTTCCGGTCGCGATGACCGATCCGTCGCGCATATTGATCGGGATCAGCACCGTTTCGCCTTTATGCGCCGCGATCGCCCCTTTCCGGAGGATCATCTCGCCGGTGTCAATATAGTTGTGAATCGTGTGGAACGCCTCGGAGGCGGTCATCCCGGCGCTCCGCAGAATCGTTTCCGCCATGATTTCCCGGCTCCTTCGCGCGAAACGCTGGCAGATCTCCACGTCGTGCAGATAGTCCTCCATCCGGGAGCCCTCCAGCCAGCAGAGCGCTTCGGGAACCGGAGGGGCGGCGGAGTCGCGCCGGCGCTTCAGCAGTTTCAGCGCTTCCTGAATCTCCGTTGTTCTCCCCTGCTCCCTGTACTTCCGGATGATCCCGTTCCGTTCCTCCGGAAAGCGGTCCTTTCCGGAAAGATGATCGACAGCCAGCCGCTGATAGTATTCCGCGACCTGCTTGCCCATGTTCCGGCTTCCGGAATGGATAATCAGATAATACGCGCCGTCGGAAGCCCGGTCGATCTCGATAAAATGGTTGCCTCCGCCGAGGGTTCCCAGGGAGCGCTCCAGGCGAGGCACGTCCTTCAGCGCGCCGAAGCACCGGAGCTCCGTCATTCCGGAGTCCTCCATTCTGTTTTCCCACACGTTCACTCCGGACGGAATCCGGTGCGCCGCCCCGTCGATCCGTTCAAAGTCCGGCCTGCGGTCCGTCAGCTTTACCGTATACATGCCGCAGCCGATATCGACTCCGACGATGTTCGGGCATACTTTATCCAGAACCGTCATGGTCGTTCCGATCGTACAGCCCTTTCCCGCGTGAACGTCCGGCATGATACGCACACGGCTTCCGGCGGTCAGACCGCAGCTGCACATCGTCCTGATCTGCTCGACCGCGTTTTCCCCGATCACCTTCGCGTAACACACCGCGGTCGTTACTTTTCCCCTGATTTCAAGCATCGCGCTTCATCCTTCCGCGTCCCGTATTCGCGGAACCCGTCCGCGTCTCCGATTATCCGTACGGAGGCGCTTCCGGTCACGGACAAAAAGACGCGAACACGCCTTCCCCGAGCGCTTTCTGCCGGATCAGCCTCGCTCTGACCTGGTCCGCAAGATCTGTGGGGGAAATAACCTTCAGTACAGGTCCGAAGGCGAGAATCCGGATAAGCATCTCCGTTTCGTCCTCCCGGCTGTATCGGACGGAAATCCTGTACCGGTGAATGTCCAGTCTTTCCGCCTGCTTTTCATAGTGAGCGAAATGCATGAGCGTCCTCTCCAGCGCGTTCCGCTCGTTTTCCAGCTCCAGCACCACGGTCTTCTTTTCCCGCGCGTCCGGGGGCTCTGCCATATAATGAACCGCGCCGCGGTACCTTTCACAGCGGACGATTCTCGCCAGATTCACGAACACGGGATGACAGCCGTATCCGGCCAGTCTGAATTTGTCGTCCTTTTCAGAATACTCCAGATGCTCCGGCGTCAGGATCAGACGGTTGATCCCTCCCCTGGGGCTGACGGTCTCAACCGCCAGAGGGGTGTGATCCCTGACGGCGTCCAGGATCAGTCTGAAGTTCCGGATATAATCCGCGTCTTCATAAGGATCTCCGTCCGCGCAGCGGTCGAAGATTTCGACGTCCTCCGGCCTGAACAGGGGCTCCGTGTCCGGGTCGTCCGGCAGCATATCCGGAAACAGTCTGATCCGGGGATCAAGCAGCAGGGCTTTCAGCCATCTTCTCTGCAGCAGCGTAAGCGGCATATCCGGCGCGTGAAGGATCGGTGTCGTACCGTCCGCCTTCAGGAGCTGCCAGCGTTCGTCCAGAATAGCCGGCTCGATATTCAGAAGGCTTTCTCCGAAAGCCTCGCGAACGACGATCTTCCGCAGATCCGCCTTTGAGAGAGGACGTGCGCAGGCTTCCTTCAGGATGCCTGCGACAGCGTTGTAGTAGGCGCTGTAGAGCTCGCTGAAAATCATTCGGCTTCACCGCCTTCCAGCCCGTACATCCGGTACATTCTGTGAAGATCGTCCCGGAACCTGGTCTCCGTTTCTCCGTTCGAGCATTCGAACCGGGAGATCCGGCAGATGAACGTCCGGATCCACGGAAGCATTTCCAGGGCGTCGTAGACGTCTGCGCTGAACCGGCTGCTGTTCCCGCCCAGTTTTTCAACTTTACCGCACCGTTTTTCTCTTTCAAGCCTGTCGTGTATAAAAGTTTCATTATCCGCGTATTCCACGGTGAATTCAACATGCTCAAGCGGCTGATCGGGGGAATCGGGCATGCTGGCGCCCCACAGATGAGGCTCCATACGTTTCAGATCCTGACGGAACCGGTCAAACCGTTCGTCCGGTTCCCCGGGCCTGACGGAAAGAATATTGTCCGTCCGGAAAGAGGTGATCCGCTGCAGGCGCGGAACGTAGGCGATCAGATACTGTCTTCCGTTCCGGACGCTGATCCGGACGCGCAGGGGAATCACCTGCTTCTCCGTCGTCCTGTCCGTACGGCGCTGAATCACCTTCATTGTGACGGATCTTTTTTCCCTCATCGCGCAGAACAGCAGACAAAGGATTTCGCTGTCCATGGCGGACATGATGTAATGATGTTTGAAGGCGAAGAGGTCGGGATGAGGAGCCGTCTTGTCCAGGAGAAACGAACCGATCACTCCGCAGGGCGCTGTCTCGGAAAAAAAATCCAGCAGATCCGCGCCGGCCGTCAGAGACGCTTCGGCGCGTCTGTAGTACATCGTTCTTCCGCGCTTCTCCCGGACGATGATTCCCTCAGCGGCGTATTCCGCCAGCTTCTTCCGGACGGTGGACTCGTCGAACATCTTCGGGTCCCGGAATTCCGTCAGGTATTCGTCGATCCGTTCGTTCAGCCCGTTCAGCGTCAGCGCGGTATCCGGATCGTGCAGAATGTCGAAAAGAATGAAATGCAGCGTGATATCCCCGTCCGTAAAGCTTTTCGTTTTCCACGCGGCGTACAGAGGATTGTGCCGGGAAACGCGGCTGTCGATGGAGAGAAAGACGTTTTTTCCCCCCGGCGTCTGCCGGAACCGCATATAATCGCCAAGCCAGCTCTCCATCCTGCGGCGTTCGTCGTCATAGGAGCGGGCGCTTTTCTTTGTGTATTCGTTCCGGCTTTTAAATCCATAAAGAAAGAACTCCCGCATATAATCGCGGATTCTGTCGAAATTCCTGATCAGTTCGTAATATGCCATGCGCTTCCTTCTTTTCTTTACGGCAGAGGCGGGTATCGCCGCCTTCCGCGGCACGTGCCGGGCCCGGGCGTTATCCTTCCAGCTCCACCGCCAGGCAGGGCACGTATTCCGTGGGCAGCCGCTCCGGCAGCTGCGCCGTCAGCACGCCGAACTGATGAACGAACGGCGTTTCTCCGGCGCCCAGAAGCCTTACGGAGCGGATCCGCTCGCCTTCGTTGAAGCTGCGAAGCACCGCGCCCCGTCCCGCCTCCGCCCCCATCAGGAAAGCGAACACGGTGTTTCCCCTGCGGACGTAGCGGACGTCGTCGGGTCTCCAGGAAACCGCGTCCTCCCGGAAATCGCGGAATTCCAGAGCGGTGGTTCCCTCTCCCGCGGTTTTCCAGGGGCGGGTGGCGTACACCGCCTCTCCGTGAATCTGATACCATCCTGCCAGCTCGTCCAGGATAAACTCCGCCTCGTCGTCGATGGAGCCGTCCGGCCGCTGCAGGATGTTGAGCATCAGGCAGCCGTTCTTCGAAATCACGTCGAGGAGGATGTCGATGATCTCCCGCGGCGTCTTGTATTTCGCTTTCGCGTCGTAGAACCATCC